>JBBSUZ010000006.1:0-25750 GCA_038233965.1 Rhodothermales bacterium
CTTCTTCCCGGCCGTCCGCGTGCAGGACGGGGCGGGCGGCGGGGCGTGGTACGGCGACGGCGGCATCCGGCTCACGGCCCCGCTCGCGCCGGCGATGCGCCTGGGCGCGGACCGCATCCTGTCGATTAACACGCGCGCTGCGACCTCGGCCCGGGAGCACTCGGACGACTACCCGACGGCCAGCCGCGTCCTCGGCGTGCTCATGAGCGCCGTCTTCCTCGACGTCCTCGACCAGGACGCCAAGACGCTCCGGCGCACCAACGACCTGCTCGCGCGCATCCCGCCGGCCGAGCGCGGCGGCCTCCGGCCCGTCGACCTGCTGGTCATCCGGCCCTCCGAGGACCTCGCGCGCCTCGCCGGCGACTACGAGCCGCACCTCCCGCCGTCGATGCGCGTCGCGCTGGGCCGCGCGGGCGGGGAGAAGAGCCCGGACTGGCTCTCGATGCTCCTCTTCGACGAGGAATACATCGAGCGCCTCGTCGCCCTCGGCGAAGCGGACGTCAACGCCCGCGCCGACGAGATCCGCGAGTTCCTCGCGCCGGCCTGAGGGCTCTGCCCAGTCGATGCTGACGGGACAGGCCTCTATCAGCATTCCAGGGAAAGCGCCTGTCCCGCAGAGGCGAGGGCCTCGGCCGGGCGCTCGGCGTCGGGCCGGACGGCGGTGCGGGCGGCGGCCAGGCTCCGTTTGGTACAGAAACATGCCCGACGAGCCCATCCGGAGGCATCACACTACCACGAGCACCGCGCCGCGTCGGGGTTGTCCGGCGGTGCGTTCTCGCTCTTCCCGTCCGACCACGCCGTGCCGACATTGAAGCGGTTGGTGCGCGTCACGATGCACTCGGGGCGCGGCCCGAACGCGTGGACCTCGACCCGCATCATGCCGGTCACGCGCGGCATCTGGTGGATGTGGAGGAACGGATGCGTCGTGCTCGTGCCGAGGTAACGGATCGTCCCGTTCTTGACCGTCCCGGTGAACTGGAACCCGGACCAGACCGTCGTCTCGGACGCGGTGAGGTCGTAGCCGAGCTTGTCGATCGTCAGCGAGCCGAGGTTCGCCGCGACTCCGCCGCCGCCACCCTGCGCGGTCGGCTTCTGGTACCACGCGATGATCTCACCGGCCATCCCGACGCCGGTCGCGGTGTAGTTGTCGATCTGGGACTTCGTCTGGTTCTCGTTGAAGGCCTGGATGCCGACGACGACCGCGAGGCCGACGATGACGATGCCGAGCACGAGGAGGAGGAGTTGCTGCTGGCCCATAGGGGTGGGGGAAGGTGGTCAACCCCCACGTTTCCAAACAATGTGCCAGCATGTTAAAACGCACTGGAAACGGCCCTCGCAGCCCCTGGCCTGCACCCGCACCGGTCGTTCTGGAACGGTGCGGGTGCGTTATGTGGTTCGTTTACAGGCAGGCCATCAGGCGCCCGGGATGCCCGGCTCTGTCATCGACCGGACGTCGAGGAGCGCGTCGAGGTCGGCGCCGTCGGGCAGGACGCCCATCTCGAGGACGACGTCGCGGACCGACCGGCCCTCGGCCGCCGCCTTCTTCGCCACCTTCGAGGCCACGTCGTAGCCGATGGTCCGGTTGAGGGCCGTCGCGATGGCCGGGTTCTTCTCGAGCAGCTCGCGGCAGCGCTCGCGGTTGGCCGTGATGCCGTCGAGGCACGACGTGCGGAAGGCGTCGAGGCTGTTCGTCAGGATCTCGATGGACTCGAGCAGCGCGTGCGCCATGACGGGCATCATCACGTTGAGCTCGAAGTTGCCGTGCTGCCCGCCGACCGTCAGCGTGGTCGCGTTGCCCATCACGCGCGCGCAGACCATCATCATGGACTCGGACATGACGGGGTTGACCTTGCCCGGCATGATCGACGAGCCCGGCTGGAGGCTCGGCAGCGCGATCTCGGCCAGCCCGGACGTCGGGCCGGACGAGAGGTGGCGGATGTCGTTCACGATCTTGAGCAGCCCGACGGCGAGGGCATTCAGCGCGCCGCCGGCGAAGACGTAGCTGTCCTTGGCCGCCTGCGCCTCGAAGTGGTTCGCGGCCTCGACGAACTCGACGCCCGTCGTCTCGGCGAGGACTTCGATGGCCTGCGCCGCGAAGCCGTCCGGCGTGTTGATGCCCGTCCCGACGGCCGTCCCGCCCAACGCGAGCTCCTTGAGGTCGTCGGCGGCGAACTCGAGGCGGTCGGCGGCGCGGCGGACCTGGGCGGCGTAGCCGCCGAACTCCTGGCCGAGCGTCACCGGCGTCGCGTCCATGAGGTGCGTCCGGCCGGACTTGACGACGTCGTCGAACTCGTCGGCCTTGGCGTCGAGCGCGCCGGCGAAGCGGGCCAGCGCCGGCAGCAGGTCCTCGAGCAGCGCGAGGCGCGCCGCGACGTGCATCGCGGTCGGGATGACGTCGTTGGACGACTGGCTCGCGTTGACGTCGTCGTTCGGGTGGACGCCGTGGTCCGTGCCGATGGTCGTGCCGGCGAGGCTCGCGATGACCTCGTTGGCGTTCATGTTGGTCGACGTGCCCGAGCCCGTCTGGAAGATGTCCAGCACGAACTGGTCGTCGTGGTCGCCCCGCGCGACGGCCTCGCAGGCGGCGAGGATGGCCTCGGCCTTGGCCGGGTGCAGGATGCCGAGGTCCGTGTTAGCCTGCGCGGCCGCGCCCTTGACGAGCCCGAGCGCCTGGATGAAGCGCCGCGGGAAGCGGATGCCCGAGATCGGGAAGTTGTCGTGCGCGCGCTGCGTCTGCGCGCCGTAGAGCGCGTCGGCGGGGACGCGGACGTCGCCGAGCGAGTCGGTCTCGGTGCGGAAGCCGGCGGAAGAATCGGGCATGTCGGGGGCGGAAGGGCGGGGGAGACGGAACGTACCGGCGCGGCGGCACGCGGGTTCGGGAGATCCCGGCGAAACGCGCGGCGAGATCCGGCTGCCGGCCGGCGGGCCGTCGCGCGGGTCGATACCTTTCCACGACCACCCGCCGCCCGCCGTTGACCCTGTTCTCCACGATCGCCGCCATGCAGGCCGAAGCTGACGCTGCCCGCACGGCCGGCCGCCGCCTCGCGCTCGTCCCGACGATGGGCGCGCTCCACGACGGCCACCTCGCGCTCGTCCAGGACGCGCGCCGCCGCGTCGGGCCGGACGGCCACGTGAGCGTGAGCGTCTTCGTCAACCCGACGCAGTTCGCGCCGGGCGAGGACTTCGAGGCCTACCCGCGCACGCTCGACGCCGACACGGCCGCGCTCGACAGCCTCGGGGCGGGCGTCGTGGACGCCGTCTTCGCGCCGACCGCGCCCGAGATGTACCCGTTCGGGCTGCCGCCGTTCGCGACCGTCGCCGTCCGCGACCTCGACCGGCACCTCTGCGGCGCGAGCCGTCCGGGCCACTTCGAGGGCGTGACGACGGTCGTGGCGAAGCTCTTTCTCGCGTGCCGCCCGCACGTCGCGGTCTTCGGCGAGAAGGACGCACAGCAGCTCGCCGTACTGCGCCGGATGACGGCCGAGATGGGCTTCGGCATCGACGTCGCCGGCCACCCGATCGTGCGCGAGGCGGACGGGCTCGCGCTGTCGAGCCGCAACCGCTACCTCTCGGGCGAGGAGCGGACGGCCGCGCTCGCTCTGTCCCGCGCCGTCTACGCCGCCGAGCGCCTCGTGCGGGAGGGCGAGCGCGACGCGGCGCGACTCGTCGAGGCGATGACGCGCGCGCTCTCCGCGCCGGGCGTCCGGCTGGACTATGCCGAGGTCGTCGACGCCGACGCGCTGCAGCCCGTCGAAACGTTGTCGAAGGACGGACCGTCCGCAGGCCGCTACCTTGCCGCCGTCGCCGCGTTCGTCGGCACCACGCGCCTCATCGACAACGTCTCGTTCGGGATACGGGATCAGGGATAGGGGATGGGCAGAGGCCCGCTCCACGCATCCCGCATCCCGTATCCCCCATCCCGCCCGTCATGACCGTCACCATGTTCAAAGGCAAGCTCCACCGCTTGCGCGTCACCGAGGCCGACCTCTACTACGAGGGCTCGATCACGCTGGACCAGGAGCTGATGGACCTCGCGGGCATCCTCGCCTACGAGAAGATCCAGATCGTGAACGTCAACAACGGCGCGCGCCTCGAGACCTACACGATCCCGGCCGTCGCCGGCAGCCGGACTGTCTGCCTCAACGGCCCCGCCGCGCGCCTCGTCGCGCCGGGCGACGAGATCATCGCGATCACGTATGCCGACATGACGCTCGAGGAGGCGAAGACGCACAAGCCGCGCGTCGTGCTCGTCGATGCGGACAACAACCCGAAGGGCGTCTTCGACCTCGACGGCGCGCCGGTCACGGACCCGCACCTGCCGGCCGTGACGAACGCGGTCGCGATGGACCCGGCGGACGAGAACCCGTCGGTCGCCGTCCACGACTGACGTCGGTGAATCCGGGCGACGCCGGCGTCCAGATCATGCGCGCCGCTCGGTAGGGCCACCACATGCGGTGGCCCAACGCCCACCGACCTGTGGACGCGACAATGCGGTCGTCTTCAGGCCGCGCCTGCCGCGGCGTCTTTGTCGGCCGCGCTCGGCTGGGCGCCGGGCTCCGTGCGGACGTAGACGGTCCGGCGCGGGAACGGGATCTCGATGCCGCGCGCGTCGAAGCGGTCCTTGACGAGCCCGCGCAGCGCGCGCTCGGCCGCGAACTGCTCGCCGGGGCGCACCTTGGCCACGATGCGGACGTCCACGGACGACTCGCCGAGCGCGAGCACGCCCTGCACCTCGGGCGCGTCGTCCAGCAGGACGGCCTTGGCAGCGTCCGTCGCGGCCCACTCCTTGGCGACCTCGCCGAGCACGTGCAGCGCGGCGTTGGCGTCCTGCTCGTAGCTCAGGCCGACGGTCACGATCGCGCGGGCGAAGCCGAGCGACTTGTTGCCGAACACGCGCAGCTCGCCGGCCGGGATCATCATCACCTCGCCGTCGAACGTCCGCGCCTTGATGAGCCGCAGGCCGACGTACTCGACGGTCGCGGTGTGGCCGTTGAACGTGATGAGGTCGCCCGAGCCGACCGTGTTGTCGAAGAGGAGGAAGAAGCCCGAGATGACGTCCTTGACGAGCGTCTGCGCGCCGAAGCCGACCGCGAGCCCCGCCACGCCCGCCGACGCGAGCAGCGGCCCGACGTCGAAGCCGACGTCCGAGAGGACCATCACGACGGCGATCGTCCACACGACGTAGCGCGAGACCGACCCGAGCAGGTCGGCGAGCGTCAGCACGCGGACCCGGTGCGCGCCGGGCTCGCGGCCCTGCGCACGCGCCACCCATCGCCGCTTGACGCGCTTGACGACGCCGAGCACGGCGAGCGCGAGCCCGATGGTGAGCGCCACGCGGATCGCCGTCTCGCCCATGATGAGCAGCCGGGCAGGGTCGATGAAGCGGTCGAACGGGGGAGGCATGGGCACGAGGGGTTAGCGGGCAGAAAGCGACTGGCAGGATGGTTTCGGTCCGCCTGACTCATCCGCCAAAACATGTCATCCCGGACGTGATCCGGGATCTCCTCGAGGCGTGTCGGTGCACGGCGAGCCGGTCAATGCACGATCCACCGTCCAGGAGATCCCGGGTCGGGGCCCGGGATGACAGATGGAGAGAGGAGAGATAGCTGAGAGGACCGCACTCTGCTCCTGACCACCGCCCGCCTCACACGCTGCGGGCGAGGCGGAGGCCGGTGAACTGCCACGTCACCTCCGGCGGGAAGAAGTTGCGGTACGTCGCCCGCGCGTGCGTCCGGCTCGTCGCGACGGACGCGCCGCGGAGGACGAACTGGTTGGCCATGAACTTGCCGTTGTACTCGCCGAGCGCGCCGGGGACGGGCCGGTAGCCGGGGTACGGCGTGTACTGGCTGTGCGTCCACTGCCAGACCTCGCCGGCCATCTGGCGCAGGACGGGCTCGGCCGGCGCGCCGTCGCCGGACGCGACGTCCTCGGGCAGACCCGCCGGGGCGGGGTGGAGGCGACCGGACTCGACGAACGACCCGGCGAGCACGTCGGCCGTCTGCGCGGCCGTCTCCCACTCGAACTCGGACGGCAGGCGCGCGCCCGGCGCCCGGCCGCTGACGTCGAACCAGCGCGCGACGGCGTCGGCCTCGAAGTAGCTCAGGTGGACGGCCGGCTCGTGCGGGTCGACCGGGACGCGGCCGGCGAGCGTCGTGTGCTGCCAGCCGAGCGGCGCGTCCGCGTCGGCCTCCCAGTAGAACGGGTGCTGCCAGCCCTCGGCGCCGGCCGTCGCCCAGCCCATCGAGAGCCACAGCTCGGGGCGCGCGTAGCCGCCGTCGGCGATGAACTCGGCGACCTCGCCGGCCGTCACGAGGCGGTCTGCGATCTCGAACGCCTCGACGAACTGGCGGTGGCGCGGGCCCTCGTTGTCGAAGTGGAAGCGCTCGCGCGTGGTGTCGCCCTCGCCCGTCGCACCGATCTCGACGACGCCGGCCTCGAAGCGCCGCCAGCGGACGGGGCCGGGGTCGGGCGCGTCCTCGGCCGTCCGCTCGCGGTAGGCCGGTCGCAGCGGGTTGACCGAGAAGACGTGCTTGAGGTCGGTCAGCATCAGCTCCTGGTGCTGCTGCTCGTGGTGGAGCCCGATCTCGACCGTCTCGGCGACGTCGCGGCGCGCGTCCTCGTCGAGCCCGTCGAGGAAGGACGCCATCGCGGCGTCGACGTGGGCGCGGTAGGCGAAGACCTCGGCGACGGTCGGCCGCGAGAGGTAGCCGCGCTGGGCGCGGCAGTGGCGCGGGCCGGCCTGGACGTAGTACGAGTTGAACAGGAACGGGTAGCGCGGGTCGTGGAGCGCGTAACCCTCGGCATAGGGCACGAGGACGAAGGTCTCCCAGAACCACGTCGTGTGGGCGAGGTGCCACTTCGTGGGCGAGACGTCGGCCATGGACTGGACGACGAAGTCCTCGGTCTCGAGGCCGTCCGTGAGCGACTCGGTGAGCGCGCGGACGGCGCGGAAGCGCTCGGCGAGGGTCGTGGTGGTGGTGGTCATCGGGTCTGGGGGCGGATCGGGACGTCAACGCGGAGCGGACGGCCGTGTGCCGGGCGGTGTCGGACAACGGCGCGTGGCCGGATCAGTCTGGCGGTGATACGGGCGGATCCGGCCCGTTATGCCGTCGCGGAAATGGGCAGGAGGTGACTTGCGCCGAAAGGAGTCCGGCGCGTATCGTGGACGTCCGGTCCGGTTGTTCTGCCGGGTCGCCGCTCAAGTCATAGTTATGTGGCTTTCTCCAACATCATGGATGACGACCAGCGCTGGCTAAGCCCTGCCGACTTACAGCACGACTTCGAAGTCGAGACTCTCTTCAATGAGTTTGTCGAGAGCTTCGGAGGGAAACGTGTCGACTCTCTGCTACCTGCCTCGCCCGATTTCAGCAATGCTGATTACCTGTTTGAGAGCGACAACGTAATCGCCGAGTTGAAATGCTTACAGGCTGATTTCGCCGCGCCCGAAGTCATTCAGAAAAAGGCTGATCGTCTCTACCGGCAGTGGCTCGCAGAGGGGTCTATTAGTCCAGAGTCAATCAACGATCTCGATTTACTGCCTCGCGACAAGAAAAGAAAGATTCGTGCCTTATATACAAATCCTCTCAAGCGGGTGATCGAGAAGGCAAATCGCCAGCTAAGAGAGACTGCTCAGCACTTCGAAACTGAGGGCAAAGGGAAACTTCTCCTTATAGCGAACGACGGGGCTTACTCCGCCCAGACGTTCTGGACCGTGGCATTCTTGAATGAGATTCTTGCGCGCGATCAATTCAGCAGCGTCGAGGCTTTCGCTTACTTTTCAGTTAATCGCTATGTGGAGCTTCCTGGAGATGATTACGCTCGGCACGTCTGGTTCCCGTTCTACAGCACCGACCCTCCAGAGCATCTACACCCTTTCGTAAATCGTCTCGGAAGTGCCTGGCTAGATTTTCTCGGAAGCAAGATTGGTGGATGGGACGACAGCATCAAGACAGATGACTCTGATCTTGGCTACGAAATAATCAGGAAAGCCCGTCATATTGAGCCACCTGACAACAAAGCCACATAACCTGCCGCAGCACGCCGACCGCACGTGATGGTCAGCGCACCGCGGGCTGTTCAGCGTATCCTGCGCTCCATCTCGGTCGTCACGCTCCGTGTGCGGCGGGTGAGCGGCCATTTGTTCTACCGCACTCTTGCCCATACCCGTTAACGGAGCGCTTCTGCGCGCGGCTAACAGTGAGTTCGATGCCTTCGTGACCCTCGACCGAGGAATCGAGTATCAGCTGGATCTGCCGGACCTGACGATCCGCGTCGTTGTAATCCGGTCGTTCTCGAACAGGTACGAGGACCTGCTGCCTCTCGTGCCGTCCTTCCATGCAGCGCTTGCGCATCTTGGTCCGGGCGGTGTCTCCCACGTGGCGGGCTAACCCGCCGCCCGCCGCCATGACCTTCGAGCCGACCGACATTCCCGGCTGCGTCCTCGTCCGCCCCGAGCGCCATGCCGACGCGCGCGGCCACTTCGCGCGGACGTGGGACGGCGCCGTCTTCGCCGCGCACGGCCTCGACCCCGCCGTCGCGCAGTGCTCCGTCTCGTTCAACGCCGCCCGCGGGACGCTCCGCGGCATGCACGCCCAGCGCGCGCCGCACGCCGAGGCCAAGCTCGTCCGCTGCACGCGCGGCGCCCTCTACGACGTCTGCCTCGACCTCCGCCCGGATTCGCCGACGCGCGGCCGGTGGACGTCCGCGACGCTCACCGCCGACACCGGCGACGCGCTCGTCATCCCCGAGGGCTGCGCCCACGGCTTCCTCACGCTCGACGACGCGACCGAGGCCTTCTACATGATCTCCGCCCCGTACGTCCCCGACGCCGCCGTCGGCGTCCGCTACGACGACCCGGCCTTCGGGATCGCGTGGCCCGAGCCCGTCCGCGTCATCCACGAGCGCGACGCGGGCTACCCGGACTGGCCCGGCTAACGGTCCCACAGCGAGACGAACATGCGACGCACCACCGTCGCGACGTCACACGCGGGCCGGGTGGAATGCGGGCGCGACATCGGCGCACGGTGAACGGCGGCGGGCCCGACGGCGCACGGCGTGGGCAGAGGGGGCCAAGACCACCACGACCTCTCTGATGTCCCGCCGCACGCCCGCCCCGAAGTCCCCCGCCTACGTCGAGGCCATGATCCGCGAGGCCGTCTCGCACGTCGAGGCGTGCATCCGGGTCCCGCTGAGCGACCTCGGCTACGGCGGCCCGCACGCCGACTTCTCGCTCACGGACGGCCAGCACGACTTTCTCGCGGGCTACATCTGGGGCGGCCTCCAGCGCCTGCTCGAGATGGGCGAGATGCCCTCCGAGGCCGACTGCGAGCGCGCGGCGAACCGCCTCTACGCGCGCCTCGTCGGGCCGTTCGAGCCGGACGTCCGGCCGTGGCACACGTGGGTCGTCCGCGAGGGACTCCAGCACCTCCAGCGGCCGCACGCGCTGCTCGGCTACTGCGCCGGCCGCGGCGACGTCGTCGAGCGGATGCGGGCGCGCGACTTCCGGGCGGCCCTCGGCCCGGCCCTCTCCAACCTCACCGGCGACGACGGCGCCGTCTTCGCCTACGGAGGCAACTAGACGGGAGCCCGGCGCGCCGGGCGGTGTTCTGCTCGCTCCCCGCCGCCATCCTCGTGTCCGACCGCCTCGCCGAGCCCGGCACGGTCCTGCTCGACTCCGCCCGCACCGACGCCGACTCGGGCTCGGGCGGCGCGCTGCTCTTCACGCGTCCGCACCGGACGATCGAGGCGCACACGCTCGCCGACGTCCGCCCCGCGCTCGCCGCGCTCGACGCGGCCCTGGCCGAGGGCCACCACGTCGCCGGGATGCTCGCGTACGAGGCCGGCGCCGCGCTCGTCGACGGCCTCGATCCGTATGACGGCGCTTCCGATCCGGACGTCCCGCTCGTCTGGTTCGGCGTCTACGACGCGCCCGAGCACGTCGACGCCACCGACCTGCTGCCCGCCGCCGACGTCACGGTCCACGACCTCACGTTCGCGCTGGCCCGCGGCGACTACCGCGAGCGCATCGCGCGCGTGCACGCCCACATCCGCGACGGCGACGTCTACCAGCTCAACGTCACGGCTCCGCTGACCTTCGCGACCGACGCCACGCCGGCCGGGCTGTACGCCGCGCTCCGGCACGGGCAGGCCGTTCCGTACGGCGCGATGCTGACGCTGCCGGACGCCGCGGTTCTCTCCGTCTCGCCCGAACTGTTCGTCCGCATCGACGCGGGCGACGCGGGCCGGACGATCACCGCGCGCCCGATGAAGGGCACGACGCCCCGCGGCGCGACGCCCGCCGAGGACGACCGCCTCGCCGCCGCGCTCGTCGCCCGCGACAAGGACCGCGCCGAGAACCTGATGATCGTCGACCTGCTGCGCAACGACGTCTCGCGCGTGGCCGACGCCGGGTCGGTGCAGGTGCCGGCCCTGTTCGCCGCCGAGCGCTACACGACGCTCACGCAGATGACGTCGACCGTCACCGCCCGCCTGCGCTCCGATGTCGGTCTCGCGGACGTCCTCGCGGCGACGTTCCCGTGCGGATCGGTCACGGGCGCGCCCAAGCGCCGCGCCGTCGAGATCCTGCGCACGCTCGAGGACGGCCCGCGCGGCGCCTACTGCGGGGCCATCGGCTACGCCGCGCCCGCGCCCGGCGGTGGGCTCGGGACGGCCGCGTTCAGCGTCGCCATCCGGACCGTCACGCTCGCGGGCGGGCAGGGCCGCTACGGCGTCGGGTCGGGCGTCGTGTGGGACAGCCGGGCGGACGACGAGTACGACGAGTGCCTGCTCAAGGCGCGCGTCCTCGAGTCCCTCGCCGACGCCCCGATCCGGGTCCCGACGTGACGGCGACCGCGGTTGAAACGCTCGCGTCCGGGACGCCTGCTTCCGTGACGCTGCTCGAGACGATGCGCGCCGAGGGCGGGCAAGTCGCGTGGCTGGACCGCCACCTCGCGCGCCTCGCCGCCTCGGCCGACACGTTCGAACTGGTCTACGACGACATGGCCGTTCACCACGCCGTCGCCGCTGCGCTCGGAGAGGCCGAGGACGTCCGGAAAGTCCGCCTGACGCTCGGCCCCGGCGGGCCCCGAGCCCACGCGTCGCCGCTCGAAGGCGCGCCGTTCCGGACGGTCTGGCTCTGCCCGGACCCGCTCGTCGAAGCCGGCGGCCCGCTCTGCCGCCACAAGACGACCAGTCGCGCGCACTACGAGGTCCCGTTCGAGCGTGCCCGTGCCGCCGGCGCCGACGAGGCGCTGCTCGCCAACGCGGAAGGCGAACTCGTCGAGGGGTCGCGGTCGAGCCTGTGGGTCCGCCGGGAAGGGGAGTGGCTCACGCCCCGGCTCGCCGCTGGCGGGTTGCCCGGCGTCGCCCGCGCCGTCCTGCTCGAGACGCTGCCCCGCGCCAGCGAGGCCCGTCTCACGCCCGAAGACCTGCTCGACGCGGACGCGCTCGCGGTTTCGAACGCCCTCCGCGGCCTGTGCCCGGTCCGCCTCGGGGGGGAACCCTCGGGCCGGGCGTGACCGTTGGCGAGTCTCCCTCTCCTCCGAATCTGATGTCCGGAATCCTCGACCTGCTCGCCCAGAACCTCAACGGCGCCCCGATGGGCCAGATCGCCCAGGCCATCGGCGCCGACGAGGCGACGACCCGCCGCGCCGTCGGCGCCGCGCTGCCGGCTCTGCTCACCGGACTCGACCGCAACACGAACGCGCCGGGCGGCGCGCAGGCACTCGCCGGGGCCGTCCAGCGCGACCACGACGGCTCCCTGCTCGACAACCTCGGCGGCTTCCTCACGCAGATGCAGGGTGGCGGTGCGCAGGCCGGTGGCGGCGGCATCGGGGGCGCGCTCGGCTCGATGCTCGGCGGCGCGGGCGGCGGCGGCGCGCTCGGCGGCATCCTCGGCAGCCTCATGGGCGGCAAGGCGACTGACGGCGGCGGCATCCTCGGCCACATCCTCGGCGGCCAGCAGCCGCAGGTCGAGCAGGGCGTCGCCGAGGCGTCCGGCCTCAACATGAGCCAGGTGACGAAGCTGCTGCCGATCCTCGCGCCGATCGTCATGGCGGCCATCGGCAAGTACATGAGCAGCCGCAACGCCGGCCCGGCGGACCTCTCGGGCGCGCTCTCGCAGGAGGCGACCGTCGCCCGGCAGGCCGCTCCGACGGGCGTTCTCGGCGCCCTCACCGGCTTCCTCGACGCCGACGGCGATGGCAAGATCTCGGACGACCTGATGGCCCGCGCCGGTCAAGCGGGTCTCGGCTCCCTGTTCGGCCGCTAGGCGTTCGAGTTTGTTCAGGACCTCCCCGAAAGGCCCGAGCTGTCCGTGCGAGGAAGCGAGCGACGCGGCATCTGAAGGACGGCGCAGCCCATCTGGCCGCTCAGCGCGTTGCGTCTCGAGATTGCGTCGCTCCGCTCGCACTGACAGGGCCCTTCTGGGTGGGTCCTTCTATCACGATCTACCGATTCCATGTCGTCAAAGCACGAGGACGAGTCCTCTTCAAACTCCAAGCTCGACTTCTCCCTGGACCCGTACCGAATCGCGCCCGGCGCGGCGGTCCGGTTGAGCGAGCGTGCGACGGACGACTCGCAGGACCTCGACCGGGACGAGGCCGAGGCGGAGACGAGGCGGCTCATCGAGGAGGTCGACGACCTGCAGGAGAAGCTCTATGCCGAGTCCACGCAGTCGATTCTGATCGTGCTCCAGGCGATGGACGGCGCGGGCAAGGACTCGACGATCCGGTCCGTCTTCGGCCCGCTGCACCCGCAGGGCGTCCGCGTCGCCGCGTTCAAGGCGCCGACGCCGCCCGAGCTGGCCCACGACTTCCTGTGGCGGGTCCACCAGCAGGCGCCGAAGAAGGGCGAGCTCGTCGTCTTCAACCGCTCGCACTACGAGGACGTCCTCATCGTGAAGGTCCACGGCTGGGCGCCGCAGGACGTCATCGACCGCCGCTACGGCCACATCGAGGCCTTCGAGCGCCTGCTCGCGGACGCCGGGACGCGCGTGATCAAGATCATGCTGCACGTCTCGAAGGACTACCAGCTCGAGCGGATGCAGAAGCGCCTCGACGACCCGACGAAGCACTGGAAGTTCAACCCCGAGGACCTCGAGGAGCGCAAGCTGTGGGAGGACTACCAGCGCGCGTTCGAGGTCGCGATCGAGCGGACGTCGACGGCGTCGGCCCCGTGGATCGTCGTCCCGTCCGAGCACCGCTGGTTCCGCGACCTGGTCGTCGCCCGCCTCCTCGCCGACGCCCTCCGCGAGATGGACCCGCAGTTCCCCGCGCCGACCTACGACGTGGACGAGGTCTCGCTCAAAGGCGCGTAGCTCGGAGAGCGGGCAGCAGCGAGCGGCCAGCGGAGAAGACGTGCTCGACTCGCGATGCCCGTTTGCCGGCGGATTTCACCGCTGCGGATTTCACCGCTCCCCGCTCCCTGCTCGCTCCGCGAGATCGCGCAGGCACGTCTCCGCCAGCACGCGCGCGGCGAGCGGGAGCGCCGCCTCGTCGAGGTCGAAGCGGGCGTCGTGGAGCGGGAAGCCCGTCCCGTTGCGGCCGTGCGTGCCGACGCGGACGAGCGCGCCCGGGACGTGCTCGAGGTAGTACGCGAAGTCCTCGCCGCCCATGCTCGGCAGCGGCAGGTCGAGGACGGCGTCCTCGCCCAGGACGTCCACGATGGAAGCCCGGATGCGCGCGGCCTCGGCGGGCGTGTTGACGACGGCCGGGAGCAGGTCTGAAAAGGCGACCTCGGCGGTCGCGCCGTGGACGGCCGCGAGGCCCTCGGCGACGCGCGCGACGGCGTCGCGCAGGCGCACGAGCGTCTCGGTGTCGACCGCCCGCAGCGTGCCGCCGATCTCGGCCTCGGCCGGGATCACGTTGAGCGCGTCGCCGGCGCGGAGGCGGCAGAGCGTGAGCACGGCCGGCCGGCGGGCGTCCGTGACGCGCCCGGCGAGCGTGTACAGCTCGGACATGACGTGCGTCGCCACAGCGACGGTGTCCACGACCTCGTGCGGCCGCGCCGAGTGGCCCGAGCCGCCCGTCCGGATCGTGACGGTAAACGGCGAGCAGCCCGCCTGCAGCGGTCCGGGCTTGATCCCGAATCGGCCGACGTCGATGGTCGGGTCCACGTGAACCGCGTAGATCGCGGCGACGCCCTCGATCGCGCCGTCGCGGATCATGACGGGTGCGCCGGACGGGGCGCGCTCCTCGTTGGGCTGGAACAGGATGCGGAGGCGGCCGCGCATCTCGCCCGCCCGCGCGCGCGCGACGAGCGCGACGCCGCACGCGATGGCCATGTGCGCGTCGTGGCCGCAGGCGTGCATCGCGCCGGGCGTCTCGGAGGCGTAGTCGGCGCCGGAGAGTTCCTCGATCGGGAGCGCGTCGATGTCGGTCCGGTACGCGACCGTTGGGCCGGCTCCGGCCGTGCCCTCGATTTCGACCGTGAAGCCCGTCCCGGCGAGCGGCGGGCCGGGCGCAAAGCCGCGCGCCTCCAGCCACGCGCGGAGCGTCGCCTGCGTCTCGTGCTCGTCGAAGCCGAGCTCGGGCCGGCGGTGCAGCGTGCGCCGCAGCGCGACGAGTTCGGCCGCGAGCGATGTGTCGGTGATCGGGGCGTCGAGCACGTCAGGCATGGGAGGCATCGGTGAGACGGGAAGGTATCGAGGCGGTGAACGGACGACGCGGGCACTCGGAGGCGCCGCACGAGCGGCTTCACGCGGAAGGCGTCACTCGGGACGCGTCACGCGCCCGTCGCCATCTCCCAGACCAGCCGCGCCAGCAGCAGCCCGACGACGGCGACGAAGGCGACGCGCACGAACCCGGCGCCGTGACGCAGCGCCAGCCGCGACCCGGCGACGCCGCCGACGAGGTTGCACGCCGCCATCGGGAGCGCGACGGCCCAGAGCACCTGCCCGGCCGAGACGAAGACGGCGAGGGCCGTGACGTTCGTCGCGACGTTGACGATTCGGGCGGCGGCCGAGGCGCGCAGAAAGTCCAGCCCCGCGATCGCGACGAGGCCGAAGACGAACAGCGCGCCGCCGCCCGGCCCGAAGAAGCCGTCGTAGAAGCCGACGACGAGCCCGACGACGACGCCCGCAATGCGGCGGGTTTTCAGGGGAATGCCCTCGCGAACGATCGCGCCAAAGTCCTTGCGCCACAGCGTGTACCCGCCGAGGAGGATGAGCGCGACGATGAGCATCGGGCGCAGCGCGTCGCGGCTGACGAGGTGGACGGCGTGCGCGCCGGCCCACGCCGAGGCACCGGCGGCGGCAGCCATGAGCGCCGTCCCGACCGCGTCCACAGGCACCTTGCGCGCGTAGGTGACGGCGGCGGCGGACGTCCCCCAGACGCTCGCCATCTTGTTCGTCCCGAGCACGGCCGGCACGGACGCGCCGGGCAGGAGCACGAACAGGGCGGGGGCCTGGATGAGGCCGCCGCCGCCCACGACGGAGTCGATGAGGCCGGCGGCGAGCGAGAAGGCGCAGAGCGCCGCGAGCGTGACGGGGTCGGGCATGGCGGAAGCTACCGGCGCGCCGGCAGGCGATCTTGCCGCGCCCGCCCCGCCGCGCCCGCCGTGTCCGACCAGTACCTCGCCCTCGCCGGACCGGCGCTCGCGGAGCCGCCCAAGGTCAAGGGCTCGCGCTTCATCGGCGAGGCCTTCCCCGCGGCCGACGACGCGGCAGTCACCGCGCACCTCGCGGACGTCCGCAAGCGCGAGCCGCAGGCGACGCACTGGTGCTGGGCCGCCCGCCTCGGCGCGCCGGGCGAGCGCGGCGACGGCGCCACGCCGCGGACGTCCGACGACGGCGAGCCGTCGGGCTCGGCCGGCCTTCCGATCCTGCGCGAGATCGAGCGCCGCGGACTGTCGGATACGCTCGTCGTGGTGACGCGCTACTATGGCGGGACGAAGCTGGGCACGGGGGGGCTCGCGCGCGCCTACGGCGAGGCCGCCGGCCTGGCGCTCGACGGCGCGCCGACGGCCGAGCGGACCCTCCGCGTGCCCGTGCGCCTGTCGTTCGGATTCGCCGACACGGCGGCGGCCATGCGCCTCGCTTCGGGCGCAGGCGTCGAGATCCGGGAGCAGACGTTCGGGCCGGACGGGACCGTCCTCGTGCTCGACGTCCCGCGCTCGTCGGCGTCAGCGCTGGCCGAGCGGTTCGTCGAGGCCACGGCGGGCCGGGGCGTCGCGGACGTCTGAGAATCTGTCTGCGGAACGCCCCGCACAGGCAGGGGCGCTAAGTTCTCGCTTTTCCTGTCTCATTGTCCTCCTGAGCTCGTTTCAGGATCTGCATTTTCAGCAGACGTCGAGGGACTCACAGATCCTGAAACGAGTTCAGGAGGACAGAATAGAAGTCTCCTGCTTAGAAGTTGGCAGCCCTGCCCGCACAGGGGGCTGGAACGACCTCGTGTTTCGCTTCGCGGTCGGTACCTGCCACGGCACCAGAGCCAGACAGAACGAGGCGCGCCCGCAGACTCCGAATGAGTCTGCGGGCGCGCAGTCGTCTCAGGCAGGTCGGATCAGCGCTTGGCGACGATGACGCCGAAGGGCTGGCCGCCAGCGTTGGCGTCCGTGTTGTCCTGGAAGAGGTCGTCGTAGGCGCTCAGGAAGAAGTAGCGTGCGCCTGCCGGGACGGTCCAGCAGTTGTTCGTGACCTCGAAATCCTCGTCGATGTTGGTCTCGTTGCCCGTCTCGAGGACGGGGCGCGTGACGATGTCCCAGTAGCTGTCGATCGCGTCCTTGATCCGGGTGCGCTCGCTCGTCGAGGAGACGCTGCTGCTGGCGCTGAAGACGCCGGTCGCGACCGGAGTGTCGGTGCGGGTCGAGGCGAGGACACCCGGCGCGTAGTTGAAGTCTCCGACCGTCCGGAAGCAGACGTCCTCACCCGGCTCGATGCCGAACTCCGAGAGGAGGAAGGCCTCCGGGGACGGCGTCTCCCGGTCTGTCCGGAGGTAGGTCGCAGCCGGGTTGAGCCCGGCAAACGTGCGGGGGGCCGTGGTGCCGCCGCCGCCGGTGCCGCCGCCGGTGCCGCCGCCGCCCGGGTGGGTCGTGCCACCGCCGGTGTCGCCGCCGATCGTATCGATGCCGTTGGAGTCGCAGCCGGACGCCGTCAGAGCGACGAGTGTGGCGAAGGCGAAGAGGGAGAGACGCATGGAAGCGGGGGCGGAGTAGGCGGGAAGCAGGATGACGGCAGCCCCGTCAAAGCCCTGCCATAGTGTGGGCGCGATCCTTTGCTACGGCCAAATGTAGGGCGTTCGTGTCCGCGAACCTGTGTATAAGCGTCGCAGGCGAATGCGAGACGGTGCGTAACCGCGTGCGCAACCCGCTCCGGAACCGGACGGGCGCGCGTCGCGTGAAGGGGAGACGCCGACGCTGTCGGCACCCTCTCTCGCCAACTCGCTATTCCAATGGGACTCCTCGATTTCCTCAAGGACGCTGGTCAGGACCTTTTCAAGGGCAAGGACGGCCGCCAGGCTGAAGCCGTCAAGGACGCCGTCGCCGCCGCCCTCGGCTCGCACGTCTCCAACCTCAACGCCACCTTCGACGCCGGCAAGGTGACCCTCACGGGCACGGCCGACTCGATGGCCGCCAAGGAGAAGGCCGCGCTCGTCGCCGGCAACATTCAGGGCGTCTCGCACGTGGACGACAACGGCCTCACGGCTCCCGCCGCCGCTCCGGCTGCCGGCGCCACCGCTGGCGCCGCCGCCGGCGCGACGCGCTACTACACGATCAAGAGCGGCGACACGCTCTCGAAGGTCGCGAAGGAGATGTACGGCGACGCCAGCCAGTACGACAAGATCTTCCAGGCCAACAAGGAGGTCATCGGCGACCCCGACAAGATCTACCCGGGCCAGCAGATCCGCATCCCGGCCTGAGACGGACCGGGACGGTCCGTCCCGACGGCTCAGCGCCCCGGCCGACCTCTGCGTCGGCCGGGGCGCGCTGCGTTCAGCGCGCACGGGCTGGGAGACGTGGGGCAGCGAAATGCCCCGCGCGGTGGTACGAGTGGCGGTAACCTCGGCGCTCTCTTCTCGCCTTACCCGATGCGTCGTTTGCTGCTGTCCGTTCTGCTCGTCCTCCCGGTTGCCGCCCAGGCGCAACGGGCCCGTCCGTTCGCCGAGAAGGGCGACGTCGCGCTCGTCGTCGGCATCTCGCCCATCGACTTCCCGGCCATCACGTCGGCCCTCGACGGCATCGGCGTGCGCTACCGCGCGACCGACCGCTCGGTCGTCGGCGTCAGCGTCGGTTTCAACGCCTCCTCGATCGACACGGGCGACTCGGGCGGAAGCCGGGGTGTGGGCAGTGGGCGGATCTCGGTCTGGAACGAGAACCACCTCGGCCGCGCCCGCGGCATCGTGTCGCCCTTCGTCGGCGCAGGGCTCACGGCCGGATACAGCCGCGAGGTGCTGACCATCGACGTCCTCCCGTGTTACGACCTGGACTGCCCCGGCGTGCCGGTCTCCGCCGAGTCTCGCCTCACCCGCGCCTCCGTTGGGGTTGGAGCGATTCTCGGGGCCGAGGTGCGCGTCGCGCGCGGCGTCACGCTGGGCGCGGCCTACACGCTCGGCGTGTCGGTCGACCGCGTCTCGTTCCGGAACGATGAGCCGTTCGGAGGGCGCGACGAGGGGACGTCGACGAGCGTCTCGGGCGGGACGGGCCTGACGAACCTGCAGCTTTCGGTCTATTTCTGAGCGGGTGGGCGGCGTTGCAGGCCGGGCGGGGTGGCGCTACGTTGCCGCAGTGCGTCGTTACCACTGTTAACCTGCCTGCGCTCCGATGACCTCCCCCTGCGACGGCTACGACTACGTCCTCGTCGGCGCCGGCTCGGCCGGCTGCGTCCTCGCCGCCCGCCTGACCGAAGACCCGGCCGTCACCGTGCTCCTGCTCGAGGCCGGCGGGCCCGACACACGCGCCGAGATCCACATCCCGGCCGCGTTCTCGAAGCTGTTCCAGTCCGAGCTCGACTGGAACTACCGGACCGTCCCGCAGGCGCACATGGACGGGCGCGACCTCTACTGGCCGCGCGGCAAGACGCTCGGCGGGTCGTCCTCGATCAACGCCATGATCTACATCCGCGGCCACCGCTCGGACTTCGACGAGTGGGCGGACCTGGGCTGCGACGGCTGGAGCTACGCCGACGTCCTGCCGTACTTCAAGAAGAGCGAGGACAGCAGCCGCGGGCCGAGTGCCTACCACGGCGTCGGCGGCCCGCTGCGCGTCGAACGCCCGCGCGACGCGCACCCGACCATGCGCGCCTTCGTCGCGGCGGCCACCGAAGCGGGCTACCCCGAGACCGACGACTTCAACGGGGCCGAGCAGGAGGGCGTCGGCTTCTACGACCTCACGCAGAAGCGCGGCCGCCGCGCCTCGGCCGCCGCCGCCTTCCTCAAGCCGGCCGCGCGCCGCCCCAACCTCACCGTCTGGACGCATGCACACGCGCGCCGCGTCGTGTTCGAGGCCGGGGCGGACGGACTCCCGCAGGCCGTCGGGGTCGAGGTGGACCACGGCGGCGAGACGGTCACGGCCCGCTGCGGCCGCGAGGTGATCCTGTGCGGCGGATCGATCAACTCGCCGCAGACGCTGATGCTCTCCGGTGTCGGCGACGCGGCACACCTGCGCGAGATGGGCATCGACGTCGTCGCGGACGCGCCGGGCGTCGGGCAGAACCTGCAGGACCACCTCATCACGGGCCTCCGGACGCGCCTGACGGGCGGCGGCTCGCTCATCGACGCCGAGGGCCTGCTCTCGGTCGCCCGGTACCTGCTGTTCCGCCGCGGGATGCTGACGTCCAACGTCGCCGAGGCCGGCCTCTTCGTGAGCACGCGCTCCGGCGAGCGCGCGCCGGACATCCAGTTCCACGTCGCCCCGGCCCTGTTCGAGAACCACGGGCTGACGCCGCCGAGTGAGCACGGCTTCTCGCTCGGCCCGACGCTCGTGCGGCCGAAGAGCCGCGGCGAGATCCGGCTGGCCTCCAGCGACCCGTACGCGCACCCGCTCATCGACCCGAACTACCTCGCCGACCCGGCCGACGGCGCGAGCCTCGTCGCCGGCCTCCGCATCGCGCGCACCATCGTTCGCCAGCCGGCGCTCGCGCCGTTCCGCGGGACCGAGATCGACCCGGGCATCGAGGCGCAGACGGACGGCGAGCTGCTCGCCTTCGTCCGCGAGACGTCGGAGACGCTGTACCACCCGGTCGGGACGTGCCGGATGGGCTCGGACGCGGCGTCGGTCGTGGACACGAGCCTGCGCGTGCGCGGCGTGCGCGGCCTCCGCGTCGTCGACGCGTCGGTGATGCCCACCGTCCCGAACGGCAACACGAACGCCGCGGCGATCATGATCGGCGAGAAGGCGGCGGACCTCATCCGGTTCGGCGCGCCCGTCGCTTCGGACGCAACGGTCCGCGTCGCGGCCTGACGGAGACCGCGCCTACGACTCGTAACGGACGCGCAGGCGGACCCGGACGCGCGCGGCGTCGGCCCCGACGCCCTCGAGGACGATCGTGTCCTCGCGGCCGTCCGTGACCTCGGGGGCCTGCTCGGAGAAGCGGAACGGGCGCGTCGAGATCATCACGTCGTCCTCGGTCGTCGGGTCGTAGTCGATGATCGCGACCTGGTACTCCTCGGTGAGATCGCGGATCTCGAAGCCGCTCTCGACGGACCAGACGAGCGGGAAGTCCGACCCGCGGACGTCGTCGACCCAGGCCTGTCCGGGCGTCCGCGTGTTGACGACGAACTGGTCGTCGCGCGGGTTGAGGACGCCGGCCGACGTCGGCGCGTCGCCGGCGAGGAGGAGGCGGAAGTAGATCTCGGGCCCGCCGCCGCCGGCGCCGTCCCAGTCGTTGCCGTTGGCGGCGCGCAGCGGAGCGTCGTCGATCTGGACGGCCGTGAGGACGGCGCGGCGCGGCGCGCGTCCGCGGCCCGAGTCGCAGGCGGTGAGCAGGAGCGGGAGGGCGAGCAAGAGAAGCGAACGGCGCATCGGACCGGGGGATGGAGGGACTAAAAGGTAGCCGCCGCGTCCGTGCGGGCGGTCACGCGGCCCGGAGGCGATCCGCGCCGGCGGTAGCTTCGGGCATGACCAATTCATCTCTCGCGGCCCGCACGGCCCGCATCGTCCGCACGACTCAGGAGACCGACGTCACCGTCGAGCTCGCCCTCGACGCCGCGCCCGGCACGGACGCCGACATCGCCACCGGCGTCGGATTCTTCGACCACATGCTCGTGCTGTTCGCGCGCCACGGCGGCCTCGGCCTGCGCGTGCACGCGACCGGCGACCTCCACGTCGACGACCACCACACGGTCGAGGACGTCGGGCTGGCGATCGGCGAGGCGCTCGCCGCGGCGCTGGGCGACAAGGCGTTCGTCGCGCGCTACGGCCACGCCGTCGTGCCGATGGACGAGGCGCTCGCCCGCGCGACCGTCGACCTCTCGGGCCGCGCCTATTTCGTGTTCGGGGCCGAGCCCGGGACGGGCTTCACCCGCGAGCGCGTCGGCGACCTGTCGACCGAGATGGTGTCGCACTTCTGGCAGAGCGTGGCCTCGGCGTCACGGATGACGCTGCACCTGCACCTCATGGCGGGCGCGAACGACCACCACCGCGCCGAGGCGCTGTTCAAGGCGGCGGGCCGCGCCGTCCGCGCCGCCGTCCGTCGGGACCCGTCCGGCGACCCGCTGCCGAGCACGAAGGGCACGTTCTGACGTGACGTCGGGCCACTGGCGATCCGGCCCACCGGTGACGTACTGCCTAACTGTAGAGACGCGCCGTGGCGCGTCTTGGCCAGCGCGCGACGGCCTCGTCAGTGCCGTCCGCCGGGCCTCGCGGAGACGCGCCAGCGGCACGTCTCTACGGGGAGCGCGGCTTACCGCTGGGCGGACGAGAACGACTGGAAGAGCGCGGCCTGCGCCTCGAAGACCCACTGGTTGAGGATCGTGTCCTCGGAGACGGCGACCGTAGACGAGATGCGGCGTGCGTCCGTGCGGCTCCAGCGTGCGATCTCGTCGAGCGTGGTGACGCCGGCCATGTAGAGCGCCTGCTGCGTCGCGTCGTCGATGGACGAGATGACGGTGAGGCGGTCGGCGCCGGCGGGCGCGACGAACGGGGCCGCGGGGTCGGGGGCCGGTGCGGCGTGGGCTTCAGGAGCGGGAGCCTCGGCGGCGGGCGCGTCGAAGGTCGGGACCTCGAACGTCGGGAAGGCGGCGGTCGGCTCGGGGCGGTCGGCCCGGGCGACCCACGCGGTGTCCGACGGCGGCGCGGCCACGGCAGGAGCCGGAGCGGCGGGGGCCGGGGCGAACGTCGGCGTCTCGAACGCGGACGGCTGGAACGCCGGTGTCGAGAACGTCGGCGGCTCGAAGGTGGGTGCGTCGAACGTCGGGGTCTCGAACGCGGGCGTTTCGAAGGCGGGCGTTTCGAACGCGGGCGTTTCGAACGCGGGCGTCACGAATGTCGGCACGGCGGGGGCCTCCGGGGTGACCGGCGCCTCGGGCGTGACGTCCTCGAAGGTGACGCCCGGCGCGCCGTCGAACGGCGCCGGCGTCGGCTCGGGCGTCGGAGCCGGCGTGGGGGCGAGGGCGAACGGGTCGGCGAACGCGGGCCGCTCGGCGGCGGGCGTCGCGGTCGGGGTCACGCCGACGTCCCAGCCGTCGTCGCTGAACGATGCGGAGAAGCCGTCGCCCATCGTGTCGGCCGGCGCGAACGTAGCGACGGGCTCAACTGCGGGCTCGGGCACGGGCTCGAACGCGGCGACCTCGAAGGCGTCGGCCGGCTCGGTGGCGGGCGGCGGGGCGGGCTCGGACTGGACGGACGCAGGCTCGACGACCGGGGCGGGCTCGGTGACGGGCGGAAGGGCGGCGGCGGGCGCGGCCGGCAGCGCCGTCCGCGTCGCTATGTGCTGGATCGACGTCAGCTGGTGGCGGATCTCCTCCATCTCGGCGTCGCGGCGGCGGACCTCGTGGCGGAGCTCGTTCTGGAGCCCGGCGACGTGCGTCCGCTGCTGGTTCACGTTCTCGACGACCGCCTCCATCTTCTGGGCCATCTGGTGGCGGGCCGTCTCGCCCTGCAGCTGCTGCTGCCCGACGAGCGTCTCGATCCGCTGCCCGAGCGCGCGCATCTCGACGATCGTGTCGGCCGGGTCCGGTGCTGCCGCCTCCTCGCGGCGCGCGCGGAGAAAGTGGTAGCCGGCCAGGGCGAGGGCCACGACCAGTAAAACGCAGACCAGGACGGTGGCGATGAGTAAGGACATCGGATTATCGAGGAGCGAGGGTGATGGCGTCCGGGCCGGTCGTCGGCTCGATCAGGAGCCGCTGGGCGGCGACGGCGTCTCCGAAGACGCGCGTGAGCGTGGCCACGCGCGCCGCGGCGAGCTCGGCCGACGGCGCCGCGACGGCGATGCGGAAGGTATCCGGGTTGTACTCGAAGCGGCTCGCCATGCGGACCGTGTACGGGCGGAGGGCGGGGTCGACCTGGGCGGAGCGTCCGCCAAATCCGATCCCGATCGCGGCGAGCAGCTGGGCCAGCTCAGCATGGAGCGGCTCGTTGCTGGCGGCCTCGAGGCGGGCGATGACGTCGGCCGGGACGGGCGTCGGGTCGGTGCCGAACGTCGCCGCGGCGGTGCCGGTCGTCTCCGCGGGCGCGGCGGGCGCCCGGTCGGCTGGGGTCGCGGCGACGGTCTCGAACGCGGTGGGAGCGACGCCAGAGGCGGTGTCGGGGCCGACCACGCGGAGCAGGGTGAGCGCGACGAGGGCGATGACCGCGAGGGCAGCGCTGGCCAGCGCGAGGACGACCCACGACGGGAGCGAGCGCCGTGACGAACGTCCCGGGCGTGCGGCGGCCGGTGGGAGGAACTCGGCCGGCGCCGAGAACGCGGCCCACTGGCCCAGCGCGGCACCCCCGTCGCCCGAGGCGTCGGCGAGGTCCGGCCGCCGGGCGGGCGGATTCGGAATGCGGGAGAGTAGATCGGTAACCGCCACAGGGATTCGGGGGGCCGTCGGGGAGCGATTGGGGGACAGATCCGACGGGTGCAATCGGTGTGCCGCCCCCGGGCCGGGACGGGCGCCGGGCTATCTTAAACGTGTCCCGCCGGTCGGTGTGGACGCTGCGTCCGTCTTCGCCGTTTCGCTGTGCCCGGCCTGTCGCCCCGTCTCGCTCTGTCCGCTGCCGGGCTCGTGCTCGCGGGCGTCGTGGCCGTTTCGGCCTGCCGCACGCCCGCGCCCGTCGCCGCGAGCGACGCCTCGTGGACGACCGTCGGCGATGCGGCCTGCACGTCGTGCCACGCCGACATCGCTGCGACGTACGCCCGCTCGGGCATGGGCCGCGCCGTGTCGCGCTTCGCGAGCGCCGGCGCCCCCGAGCGCTTCGACGCACAGGGCACGAGCCCCGTCGTCTGCGCACCAGATGACGGCACGCCGACGGCCGGCTACTGCTACCAGGCCTTCGTCCGCGGCGACACCCTCTTCCAGCGCGAGACGCACCCGGACGAGCCCGGCTTCGAGCGCGTCTACCCCGCGAGCCACGTCGTCGGCTCGGGCAACGCGACGCGGTCGTACCTGATGATGGCGAGCGCCGGCGGCGCGCGCGCGGGGGAGGAGGGCGGCTACCTCACCGAGATGCCGCTCACGTGGTACGTCGAGCGCCAGATCTGGGACCTCAGCCCGGGCTACGCCGGCGGCAACGAGCGCTTCGAGCGGCCGATCGCGCTCGAGTGCCTGACGTGCCACGACGCCGCGCCGGGGCACGAGAAAAGCCAGAACTTCTACACCGACGTCCCGCTCGGCATTTCGTGCGAACGCTGCCACGGCCCGGGCTCGGCGCACGTCGAGGCCTTCGAGGCCGGCGGCGAGCCCGCCGAGACGTTCATCGTCAACCCGAAGACGCTCACGACGGCGCTCCAGCTCGACGTCTGCCAGCAGTGCCACCTCACGGGCGAGGCCGTCTTCGCGCCCGGCGAGGACCCGACGACGTACCGCCCCGGCCGCCCGCTCTCCGCCCACCGTGCCGTCTTCGCGACGGCCGAGTCGCTGTCGGACCCCGAGTCGTTCGGCATCGCGAGCCACGCCGAGCGCATGGCGCAGAGCCCGTGCTTCAAGGGCGCGCTCGGCTCGCCGGCCCCGATGACGTGCACGACCTGCCACGACCCGCACGTCGCGCAGGCCGAGCGCCCGCCGGACGCCTACTCGGCCGCCTGCCGCTCGTGCCACACGCCCGACGCCGCGGGCGCCGTCGCGCCCGGCCACGGCCCGCTCTGCGACCGCCCCGGCGCCACCACGCCCGCGCTCGCACTCAGCGGCGACTGCGCCTCGTGCCACATGCGCCGGGCCGGTACGTCGGACATCCCGCACGTCTCGTTCACGGATCACTGGATCCGC
Source organism: Rhodothermales bacterium (assembly GCA_038233965.1). Taxonomy (GTDB): domain Bacteria; phylum Bacteroidota; class Rhodothermia; order Rhodothermales; family Rubricoccaceae; genus DASVSE01. The sequence goes on from JBBSUZ010000006.1 coordinate 25,338, forward strand.
AAGAGCCCGCCGCCGAACCGCGCCGGCGGACCGACCGATACCGCCGACCGCCGCTCGACGCCGTTCACGCTCGTCAACGTCGTCCTGCGCGAGGGCGAGCTCGAAGGCCGCGCCGAGGCGCCGCGCCCGCGCGCCCAGACAGACATCGAGATGGGGCTCGCCGTCTTCGGCTACTACGACACGGCGCACCGCCTGCCAGCCTACCTGCCGCGCGCCGCCGCGCTGCTGCGCCGCGGCCTCGCGGGCGGGCAGGAGCGGACGGACGCCCGTATCGCACTCGGCCGCGCGCTCGCCGGGATGGACTCGCTCCAGGCCGCCGTGTCCGTCCTCGCCGATGCCGCCGCCCGCGACACGACGTCCGGCATGGCCGCGCTCTGGCTCGGCGCGACGCGCCTCGACGCCGGCGACGCGAC
>JBBSUZ010000007.1:0-25702 GCA_038233965.1 Rhodothermales bacterium
GGCCCTGGAGCGTCTGCTCGCGGATGAGCGCCTGCCGCCGGGTGGCGATGTCGCGCGCCTCGCGCTCGTCCTCGAGCACGTAGAGGCGGTCGCCGACCTCGGGCGCGGCCGAGAGGCCGAGGATCTGGACCGGCGCGGACGGCCCGGCCGTCTCGACGCGCATGTCGCGCTCGTTGAACATCGCCCGGACGCGGCCCGACGTCAGGCCGACGACGTAGGCGTCGCCGGGCTCGAGCGTGCCGTTCTGGACGAGGACCGTCGCGACGACACCGCGGCCCTTGTCGAGGCGCGCCTCGACCACCGTGCCGACCGCGTGGCGGTCCGGGTTGGCGGTCAGCTCGAGCAGGTCGGCCTCGAGGAGCACCTTCTCGAGCAGCGAGTCGACGTTGTCGCCGGTCGCGGCCGAGATGAGCTCGCACTGGACCTTGCCGCCGTACTGCTCCACCTGCACGCCCTGCTCGGCGAGCTGGGCCATGATCTTGTCCGGGTTGGCGGCGGGTCGGTCCATCTTGTTGATCGCGATCACCATCGGCACCTCGGCGGCGCGCGAGTGGTTGATCGCCTCGATGGTCTGCGGCATCACCTGGTCGTCCGCCGCGACGACCACGATGACGATGTCGGTCACCTGTGCGCCGCGGGCGCGCATGGCCGTGAACGCCTCGTGGCCCGGCGTGTCCAGGAACGTCACATCCCGGCCGCCGTCGGTCGTGATCTGGTAGGCGCCGATGTGCTGCGTGATGCCGCCGGCCTCGCCAGCGACGACGTTGGCCTTGCGGATGTAGTCCAGCAGCGACGTCTTGCCGTGGTCGACGTGGCCCATGATCGTGACGATCGGGGCGCGCGGGACGAGGTCCTCGGGTGCGTCCTCGGCGTCGAGGTCGTACTCGTCCTCCGTCTCGGTCATGAACTCGACCTCGAAGCCGAACTCGTCGGCGAAGAGGACGATGGTGTCGGCGTCGAGGCGCTGGTTGATGGAGACCATCATGCCCATGCCGAAGCCCTTCGAGATGACGTCCGTGACAGGCACGTTCATCGCCTCGGCGAGGTCGCCGGTGGAGATGAACTCCATGACGCGGAGGATCGTCGAGGCGTCCACGTACTCCTGCTCGCGGCGCTCGCGGTCGGCGGCGCGCTCGTCGCGGCGGGCGCGGCGGCGCTTCTGGCGCGTGCGGCCGGGGCCGGCGCTCGCGCCGATCTTGTTGAGCGTCTCGGTGACGTTGCCCTCGACCTCCTTGCGGTCGACCTCGACCTTGCGGCCGCCCTTCTTGACCTTGCGGCCACGGCCCTTCGTTTCGCCGTCTTCCGGCGGCGGGGCGGGCGGTCCGTCGGCGACTTCGCCCGGCTTCGGCGGACGCGCAGGGCGGGCACCAGGGGCAGCCGGACGCGCGCCGTCGCGCGGCGGCGTCGCGCCGGAGCCGGCCTCGGGGGCCGTCGTCTTGCGCTTGCGGCGGCCGGAGCCGTCGAGGCCCGACAGGTCGATCTTGCCGAGCACGGTCGTGCCCGTCAGCGCGTAGCGGTCGGCGCGGACGATGCCCTGGGCGTCGGCCTCGGGGCCTTCCTCGACGGGCTCGGCGGGCGCCACCTCGGCGTCAGCGGTCGGCTCGGTCGCGTCGGCCGCCGGCTCGGCAGCAGGCGTCTCGGACGTCGGCTCAGCGGCGACCGGCTCGGGCGTCGGCTCAGCAACGGGCTCCGGGGCGACCTCCGCGACAGGCTCGGGCGCCGGAGCGACGGTCTCGGCGACCGGCTCAGGCACGATCTCGGCGACGGGCTCGGGCGTCAGGGCGACGGCCTCTGCGACCGGCTCCGGGACCACCTCGGCGACGGGCTCGGGCACGACCTCAGCGACGGGCTCGGGCGTCGGCTCAGGAGCTGCCGTCTCGACGACCGGCTCCGGGGCGACCTCGGCGACGGGCTCGGGCGCGGCCTCCGCCTCGTCGGCCGCGATCTGGGCGCGGAGCTCGCGCACGCGCGCCTTCGCCTCGGCATCGTCCGAGTACGTCTCGACGAGCGTGGCGTACATGGCGGGCTCGAGGCGGGCGTTGACGTCGCCCGCGGCGAGCTTGGCGTCGAGTTCGAAGCCGCGCTCGCGGAGCGTGTCCACGATCGTGTCGGCCGCGACGTTGAGCTCGCGGAGAACCTGGAAAAGACGGACGCCGGCGGGCTTGGCCGGTCGCTTGCGCGTGAGCATAGAAAGCGGGGTGGCCGGCGGATGCCGGCGGGGGAATAAGCGGCTGCGACGGAAGACTACGACGCGGCGGGGCTGTCAGAGTCCTCTGACGCCTCAGAATCGGCATCGGTGCCCGCATCTGCGCCGTCGGACGGCGAAGAATCGGTGCCCGTCGCTTCGGCGGATGCCTCGGCGGGGGTGTCGTCACTCGTTTCGGCGGTCGTTTCGTCCGCCGTTTCGTCCGCCGTTTCGGCGGCGGCCTCGGGCGCCTCGTCCGGATCGGCGGCCGGAGCCGGAGGGGCGAGCGGGTCGTCCAGCGTGATCGCGGGCAGGGCGGAGCCCGAGAACTCGGCCTTCATCAGGACGACGATCTTCTGCGCCGTCTCCTCGGGGAGGTCGGTGCGGCGGGCGAGCTCGGCCGGCTGCAGCTCGAGCACGGCCTTGGCCGTGTCGCAGCCGATGTCCTTGAGACGGCGGATGATCTCGGCCGGGATGGCGTCCGAGAACTCCTCGATGTCCACGTCCTCCTCGTCGGACTTGATGTTGCGGTAGACGTCGAGCTCGAAGCCGGTCAGCATCGACGCGAGGCGGATGTTCTGGCCGCCGCGGCCGATGGCCATCGAGACCTCGTCCGCCGGGACCGTCACGCGGGCGCGCGGCGGCGTGAGCTCGTCGTGCAGCTCGACCGCGATCGGGTGGGCCGGCGCGAGCGCGCGCTTGATGTACTCGATCGGGTCCGACGTCCACGGCACGACGTCGATGTTCTCGCCCTGCAGCTCGCGGACGACCGCGTGGATGCGCGAGCCCTTGACGCCGACGCACGCCCCGACGGGGTCGATGCGCTCGTCGTGCGAGATGACGGCCATCTTGGCGCGCTCGCCGGGCAGGCGGACGATCTTCTTGATCTCGATGATGCCGTCGTAGATCTCGGGGACCTCGTTCTCGAACAGGCGCTCGATGAAGACGGGCGCCGTGCGCGAGATGAGGACCTGCGGGGCCGCGCCCTCCTCGCGGACGACCTCGCGGACGACCGCGCGCAGCATCGCGCCCTTCATGTAGCGGTCCTTCGGGATCTGGTCCTGCCGCAGCAGCACGAGCTCGGCCTTGTTGTGCAGAACGAGCACCTCCTTGCGGCGCGTCTGGTACACCTCGCCGACGACGATCTCGCCCTCGAGCTCGGTGTACTCGCGCTGGAGGTTGTCCTTCTCGATGTCGCGGATGCGCTGGCGGAAGGTCTGGAGCGCGGTCTGGACGGCGCGGCGGCCGAAGTCCTCGACCTTGATCACCTCGGCGACCTGGTCCCCGACGACGTAGTCGTCCTCGATCGCGAGCGCCTCGGACTCCTCGATCTGGAGCACGGGGTCCTCCACGTCGAAGTCCTCCACGACGTCGCGGACGTGCGTGATCTGGTAGTCCCCGTTGTCGGGGTTGAACACGATCTGGAACGCCTCGGGGTCGTCGGCCCCGTAGCGCTTCTTGATCATCGCGCGGAACACGTCCTCGATGATGACCTGGAGCGTGTCGCGGTCGATTTCCTTCTCGCGCGCGATCTCGGCGAACGAGGAGACGAGGACGGTGCTCTGCATGGTGTCGGGAGAGAGGGGGAACCGGAGAGGGGTTACCAAGGGAGGACGACGCGCGCCTCGTGGATGCGGGCGACGGGAATCTCGACGGCGGCGCCGGCGTCGGGCTGGACGGTGATCGAATCGGCCGTGGCCGCGGTCAGCGTGCCGACGATCTCGGCCTCGGGCGCGCCGGTGTCGCCCGGCGCCATGTCGACCGGCAGGACGGGCGCGACGCGGACGCGCAGCGTCCGGCCGACGTGCTTGGGGTACTGGCGGATGTCCGCGAGCGGCTGGTCCGCGCCCGGCGTCGAGACGTCGAGGCGGTAGCGGCCGGCGATCGGGTCCTCGACGTCGAGGATCATGTTGATGCGGCGCGTGAGGCCCGCGAGGTCGTCGATGCCGCCCTCCTCGCCGTCGGCGAAGACCTCGACGAGCCGGCTGCCGGGATGCCCCTTCACGCTCACGCCGACGATGAACAGGCCCGAGTCCACGGCGGCTTCCTCGGCGAGCCCGCGGATGCGGTCCTCGAGCGACGGCGGCCGCACGGGCACGACGGCCGGCGTCACGCTTGCGGCGGAGACGTCGGCGGGGCGGTCGGCGGAGTCGGGGACGCGGTCGTCGGACACGGGAGCGGCGGGCTTGAGAGCCGGGGGCAGGGAGACGAAAAACGCCCGTTCGGGCGGAACGGGCGTCGGACGGCGAGGCGCGGGGATGAAACCCGGGCGGGTCGCCGAAAGACAGTCGGGGCCTGCTCCGCAGGCGGGGCACGCGCGGCCGGGGCCGTCTGTGCCCGCTCAAAGTACGGACGCCGCGCTCCCGGATCAATCGCCGCGCCCACCCGCCGGCCGTCTGCACAGTCGAAATCGGCCCCGTCAGAGCCTTCACGCCATTCTCTTACGTCCCGAACGGGATTCGGCGCCCTCGGCGGCCGGCCTACTCCATCACCGCGCCACCGTCAGCCGGACGCTCCGGACGTCCCCGCCCGAGACGAGGCGCGCGGTGTAGACGCCCGGCGGCAGGGCCGAAACGTCCACCGAAACCGTCGCGTCGACCGCCGCGCCGTCGAACACGACGGCGACCTCGCGGCCGAGGACATCGTGAAGCGTCACCAGCGACGGGCCGGCGGAGTGGACGGCGAGGCGGGTCGAGCCGCGCGCCGGGTTGGGTCCGGCGAGGCCGATCGAGACGGCCCCACCTGCCGGCAGCGTCTCGCCCGCGACGGCGCCGACGTTGTCGTAGAGGTAGATGAGGTCGTCGACCTCGTCGATGCCCGTCAGGTCGAGGTCGCCGTCGTCGTCGCGGTCGTGGAGCGTCATGCACGACGCGCCGCCGACGACCGGGAAGAGGCGGCGCGGGCCGAAGGTCCGGTTCGGGCGCGTCTCGAACAGCGCCCAGTCCTTGGAGCCGAAGTTGGACGAGACGATGTCGAGGTCGCCGTCGCCGTCGAGGTCGCCGAGGTCGATGGCGACGAGGAAGCGGCCAGCATCGAGTTCGGTCGTGCCCGAGAAGCCGCCCCGACCGTCGCCCCACGCGATCTGGATCACGCCAGCGTACGAGCCTGCGACGGCGATGTCCGCGTGGCCGTCGCGGTCGATGTCGCCCGCGGCGATCATCCACGGCGAGCCGGTAAACGAGACGCGCCCGGCCGGCAGGAAGCTGCCTTCGCCGTCGTTGTTGCGCATCACGAGCAGCGACTGCCCGCCGAAGTCGCCGACGATGACGTCCAGGCGGCCGTCCTCGTCCATGTCGGCGATCGCGAGCGCGTGCGGCTCGATCGAGCCCGTCGGCATGGGGACGGCCGGGCCAAAGACGCCGGCCGGCTCGCCGTACATCACCGTCACCGTGCCCGCGAGGCGGTTGCCGGTGATGAGGTCGTCCATGCCGTCGCCGTCGGCGTCGAACGACGCGATGGCGCGGACGGTGGCGCCGGACGTGTAGGCCGTGCGCCGCGGGAAACCGCCCGTGCCGTTCCCGAGCAGGACCGAGACCTTGTCGTTGCCGACGTTGGCGACGGCGAGGTCCATGTGGCCGTCGTTGTCGAAGTCGCCCGTCTCGAGCGGGCTCGGGACCGACCCGCCGGGCAGCGGCACGACGGTGAACGGCCCGTAGCCGCCCGTCCGGTCGTTGAGGAAGGAGCGGACGTCGCCCGTGGACTCGTTCGTGACGACGAAGTCCGGGAAGCGGTCGCCGTCGAGGTCCATCGACGCCCCGCCGTAGGTCACGATGTTGTCCTCGCCCGGGAAGCGGATCGGGACCGTCCGCGCCGCCGAAAACGTCATCGAGGTCGGTGTGACGGCCGTCCAGAACGTGATACCGTTGCCCGTCGCGAAGCGGACGCCCGTCGCCGTGCGAATCTCGCGCGTGAGCTGGACCGTGACGGCCTCGCCCGCCTGGAACGGCCGCGACGGGGTGAAAACGATCGTCCGCCGGTCGACCGACAGCGACGTCGTGCCAGGCATGAGCCCGCTCCAGCGGCCCATCGCGCGGACCGAGCCGGGCCCGACCGACGCCGGGTCGAGGACGTCGGCGACGGTGAGGCGGATCGCGCCCGACCGCGATGCGGCCGTCGCATTGTTGGCCGGGACGGACGAGACGAGCGTCTGCGCCTGAGCAGCGGACGCGAGGGCGAGGACGAGCAGGGCGAGGCGGCGCATCGAGAGGGCGGTCGTGAACGGTCGAGGATCGGCCAGACGAAGGCTGTGCTGAACCCGGCCCGCATCGGGCCATGTCGTTTCTTGGCGCCGCACCTGCCATCCGCCGATGAAAGCGCTCTTTGCCCTGCCCGTCCTGATCGTCGCCGTCGCGGGCGGCGCGTGGGGCTTCCTGCGCGAGAGCCTGCCCCAGCTCGACGGCGAGGCGGCCCTCGCCGGACTGGGCGAGCCGGTGACGGTCGAGCGGGACTCGCTCGGCGTCGTCCGTATCACGGCCGCGACCCGCGTCGACGCGTCGCGCGCGCTGGGCTTCGTCCACGCGCAGGAGCGGTTTTTCCAGATGGACCTCTTGCGGCGCGCCAGCTCGGGCGAACTGTCGGCCCTCGTCGGGTCGCGCGCCCTCGACGCCGACCGGACGCTGCGCCCGCACCGCTTCCGCGACCACGCCCGCGAAGCCGTCGCCCTCCTCCCGGCAGCCGACCGTGCGGTCCTCGACGCCTACGTCGACGGCGTCAACGCCGGACTGGCCGGGCTCGGGGCGCGGCCGTTCGAGTACGCCGTCCTCCGCGAGACGCCGCAGCCGTGGCGGCCCGAAGACACGATGCTGGTCGGCTACACGATGTTTCTGGACCTGCAGCGCGGCAGCCTCGACGAGGAGATCGAGGGCGTCGCCGAGCGGACGACGGTCCCCCCTGCCCTGCTCGCCTTCCTCGACCCGCCCGGCGACAGCCTCGACGCGCCGCTCATCGGCGGCGCGCTCACGCCGCCCGGCATCCCGCCGCCCGACTCGCTCATCGGCTACCGGCCCGGGACGGTCGACGGCGGACTGGCGGACGATCCGCCGGTCACGGGCTCGAACAACTGGGCCGTCGCCGGCTCGCGCACGGCGTCGGGCGCGGCGATGGTGGCCAACGACATGCACCTCGGCATCCGGCTGCCCAACATCTGGTTCCGCGCCCAGATCGACGTCCCCGACGGGCAGGGCGGGACGCGCTCGGTCGGCGGCCTGACGCTGCCCGGCACGCCGACCGTCATCGCGGGCTCGAACGGCCACGTCGCGTGGGGCCTGACCAACTCCTACGGTGACTACGCCGACACCGTCCGCCTCGTCCCCGGACCCGACTCGACCGTGGTGACGGCGTCAGGCGCGGTGCCGATGACGACGGTCCGCGACACGATCCGCGTCGCCCACGGCGAGCCGGTCGCCGTCGAGACGGCGCAGACCCCGTTCGGGCCGGTCCTCTACTCAGACGCCGCCGGCCACGATTACGCGCTGCAGTGGGTGGCGTACCGCGCCGGGGCCGTCAACCTCGACCTGCTCCGAATGGAGACGGCGACGACGGTCGGCGCCGCGCTCGACATCGTGAACGCGGCGGGCATTCCGGCCCAGAACGTCGTCATCGGCGACGCCGCGGGGCACATCGGGTGGACGATCGGCGGGCGCCTCCCGAACCGCGTCGGGCGCGACGGGCAGACGCCGGTGCTCTCGACGGACCCGAACGCGCTCTGGAGCGGGCTCCGCGATCCGGCCGAGACGCCGCGCGTCGTCGACCCCGAGGGCGGGCAGGTGTGGACGGCCAACAACCGCGTCGCCGGCGGCGAGGCCCTCCAGATCGTCGGGCTCGGGCCGTACGACAACGGCGCCCGCGCCCGCGCCATCCGCGACGACCTCCGCTCGCTCACCGGGCCGATCAGCGAGGCCAACCTGCTCATGGTCCAGCTCGACGACCGCGGCACGTTCTACGAGCGCTGGCAGGCGCTCCTGCTCCGCACGCTCGACGCCGACGCGCTGCGCGGGCGGCCGGACCGCGCCCGGCTCCGCGAGCGCGTCGACCAGTGGGGCGGGCGGGCGAGTGTCGAGTCGGTCGGCTACGGGCCCGTCGTGGCGTTCCACCACACGCTCAAGTCCGAGCTGACGGCGTCGCTCCTCGCCCCGGCCCGCGTCTCGTTCCCCGAGGCCGCCGACCTGCGCGAGTCGGCGCTGTGGACGATGGCGAGCCGACAGCCCGTCCAGCTGCTTCCGTCCGGCTTCTCGTCGTGGCGCGCCCTCCTCCTCGCCGCTGCGGACTCGGCGCTGGCCGAGCCGCCGACCTGGGGCGACCCCAACACGGCCGACATCGCGCACCCGCTCGCCGGCGCGATCCCCGGCCTCGGCGCCTTCCTTCGGATGCCGGCCGATCCGCTCGCGGGCGACGACCGGATGCCGCGTGTGCAGCGTCCGAACTTCGGCGCGTCCGAGCGGATGGTCGTCTCGCCCGGACGGGAGGCGACGGGCATCCTGCACATGCCCGGCGGGCAGGCGGGCCACCCGATGTCGCCGTACTGGGGCGCGGGCCACGACGCGTGGGTCGAGGGCCGGGCGCTGCCGTTCCTGCCGGGCCGCCCGAGGTGGACGCTCCGCCTCGTGCCGGCCTGACGCCGGGTCCGGGACCAGCATCGGCGGTCGTTCGTACGTTCGTCTCTCCCACCGCCGACCGCTTCCGTGCCCAACTCAGACTCGTCCTCCCGCGGCCTGCATTCGTACCAGAAGCACGCCGAGGAGATCGTCAACAAGTCGCCGCGGCTGCGGGCGCTCGCGCGCCGCGCCCAGCGCAGCATGCACACGCCGAGCAACCGCCTCGGCTCGCTGCGGACCGACCTGCCGGTGCTGATCCGCCTCGTCCGCGCCTACGCCAAGGGCGACTACCGCCGCCTGCCGTGGCGCTCGATCGTCCTCGCGGCGACGGCGCTGCTGTACTTCGTGACGCCGTTCGACATCATCCCGGACTTCATCGTCGGCACCGGTTTCCTGGACGACGCCGTCGTGGTGGCCTACGTCCTCAAGGCGATCCGCGACGACCTCGGCCGCTACGAGGAGTGGGAGGCCGTCAACGCCCTCGCCGACCCGGACGCGCTGAACCCGCCGTACTGATCCGGAGCGTCCAGATCAAGTCATCTGGGCCCGTCGGCGCACTCGGCTTTCGTGCACGATGCGGCCGAGGAGCGTCTGTACAGCGTCATCCTGAGCGGAGTGAGCCGCAGGCGAGTGCAGTCGAAGGATCTGTGCCGAGCACGGCGTTCCGACCAAGCAACGATCGTCGAACGTCGTGCGCGGCAGAGATCCTTCGACAGGCTCAGGATGACGATGAAGGAAGTCTTTGCTTCGCCAAATAGCTGCTCAGGATGACGGAGTAGGCTCGTTGCCGCGTCGCCGACCCGTCCCGAGCGTGTTCGAGGATGACGCTGCCGATGGGTTTTGCCTGACAGACCGATCCGGCGCGAATCGCTACGCTTCCCCATTCCGCCCCCCTTCCCTCCCCCCGTATTGATGCGCCTTGCACTGATCGCCCTTCTCTTCTCCGCCGCACCCGCGCTCGCACAGCCGGCGATGCCTGCGCCCGAGCGCATCGACACGGCGGCCGTGTCGTTCATCCGCGCCGAGGCCATTGCGCGCGGCCGCGTGATGGACCATGCGCTCTGGATGACCGACGTCGCCGGGGCGCGCCTGACGGGCGGGCCCGAGCTCGACGCAGCGCAGCGCTGGGCCGTCGGGCAGTTCCAGCAGTGGGGGCTGACGGCGGCGATGGAGCCGTGGGGCACGCTCGGTCGCGGCTGGCAGGTCAACCGCTTCGCGATGATGGCCAACGTCGCCGGCGGACCGTCGGCCGGGGCGACACGCGCGCCGGGCGTCGTCGCCGGGCAGGCGTTCGTGGTCCAGGGCGCGCCCAAGGCGTGGAGCCCGTCGGCGGGCCGCGTCTCGGCCGAGGTCGTCGTGATCGACCCGACGTCGGACGCCGACCTCGACCGCCTCGCGGGCACGCTGCGCGGCAAGATCGTCCTGCTCGGCCGGCCCAGCCCGGTCGACATCGGCCTCGAGGCCATCGCCGAGCGCCGCGACGCCTCCGAGCTGCTCGGGCTGGCCAACGCGCCGCTCGCGCCGGCGGCCGGCGCGCGGACGTACTCGCCCGAGGCGCTCGCACGCGCCCGGGCCACGCAGACGCGCCGCAACCGCCTCTTCGCCGAAGGCCCGGCTGCGATCCTCGAGCCGTCCGGCACCGGGGGCCACGGCGCCGTCCGCTCGATGGGCGCGCAGGTGGCGTCCGATCCTGCAGCATCGTTCATGTCGCGTCCGCAGCCGTGGGCGGACGGCGTCACGACGGTTCCGCAGATCGTGCTGCTCGACGAGCACGCCAACCGCCTCATGCGCCTCGTCGCCGCCGGCCAGCGCGTGACGCTGGACCTCGACCTCGAGACGACGTTCCTGCCGGCGCGGCCCGAGGAGAACGTCGTGGCCGAGATCCGCGGGACGGACCTCGCCAACGAGGTCGTCATCCTCGGCGGCCACCAGGACTCGTGGCACAGCGGGACCGGCGCGACCGACAACGCGGCCGGCTCGGCCGTCGTGATGGAGGCCGCCCGTGTGCTGAAGGCGTACTACGACCAGCGCGGCAGCGGCCCGCGGCGGACGATCCGCTTCGCGCTGTGGTCCGGCGAGGAGCAGGGCCTCTGGGGCTCGCGCGGCTACGTCGGGCAGCGCTACGCGACGCAGGACGGCATGGGCGCACCCGTCACGGCCGTCACGCCGGAGCAGGCGACCGTCTCGGCGTACTACAATCTCGATAACGGCTCCGGCCGCATCCGCGGCATCTACGCGCAGTCCAACACCGCCGCCGAGCCCATTTTCGCCGCGTGGCTCGCCGCCTTCGGCGACCCCGAGGCCCGCACGACGACGCTCCAGAACACGGGCGGCACGGACCACCTCGCCTTCGACGCGGCCGGCATCCCGGGCTTCCAGTTTATCCAGGACGAGCTCGCCTACGGCGCGCAGACGTGGCACACGTCGATGGACGTCTACGACCACCTCTCGCCGGACGACCTCAAGCAGGCCGCGGCCGTCATGGCGTTCTTCGCGTATCAGACGGCCGAGCGCGACGCGATGATGCCGCGCAAGCCGTTCTCGGTCAGCAACTGACCCGGCCGGCCCCGGGCACGACGCCCGGGGCTGCCGCTCACACCCGATGACCCGCGTCTGCCTCGCCCTCCTGCTCCTCTCCGGCTGCGCCGGGCTTGTGGGCTGCGCCGGCCGCCCCGAGCACCTCGCCCCCGAGGACGACCTCACGGACGCGTCGTGGACGCTGCTCGACCAGGACAGCACATCGTTCACGCTCCCGACCGGTCTCGTCGGCAAACCGACTGTCCTCACGGCCGTCTACACGCACTGCCCGGACGTCTGCATCGTGACGATGGCCAACCTCAAGCGCATCCGGACCGCGCTCGGGGCGGACACGTCGCGGGTCCACTTCGTCGCCGTCAGCTTCGATCCGGCGCGCGACACGCCGGCCGTCCTGCGCCGCTACGCGTCCACGTGGCGCGTCGGCGGGGACTGGCGGCTGGCCACGGGCGACTCGGCGACGGTCGCCGGCCTGATGGCGCGCCTCGGGGTTCGCACCGAGACCGGCCCGCGCAGCACGCTCGCCGACGGGACGCCGACGTACGAGGTCTCGCACTCGGACAAGCTGCTCCTGATCGACGCCGAGGGGCGGGTCGTCGAGACCTACGGCGCCAGCGGCGTCCCGCCGCAGATGGTCGCGGACGACGCCCGCGCCCTCCTTCCCGGACTCTGACATGACCCGCTCCCTGCTCCTCGCCACCGCGCTCGGCCTCGCTGCCTGCGAGCAGCGCGCGCCCGACGCACCGGTGGCGCCTGATGCGCCCGCCACGCCACCTGCCGAGACCGTCACGACCGGCCCGCTGACCATCACGGATGCCTACACCCCGCCCGCTCCAGCTAGCGGCACCGGCGGGCTCTTCTTTACGATCACCGGCGGCGCAGAAGCCGACACGCTCCGCTCGATCACGTTCGCCGGCGCCGAGCGCTCCGAAATCCACGAGTCTTACGACGCGGGCGACGGCATGCACGGGATGCGCCCCGTCGCGGGCGTCCCGGTGTCGCCCGGCGGCGCGACAGCCCTCGCGCCCGGCGGCACCCACGTCATGATGATGAACCTCGCGAGTGCGCTCGCGCCCGGCGACACGGTCCGCGCCGAGGCCACATTCGACCGCGCCGGTGCCGTCCCGGTCGTCGCCGTCGTGCGCACGCTGGAGGCCATCCCGCACGTCACGGCCCCGTAACCTGCCGTCATGTTCCGTCTCGCCGTCGTCCTCGTCGTGGCCGCCCTGCTCTCCGCCTGCCGCGTCACGCCGGCGGGCGAGGCAGCGGTCGTGGCCGACGACTCGACGGGCGTCGCCGTGCCGGACATCGCGGTGACGGCGGACGGCGCGCTGTTCACGACGTCGGTCGAGGGGCTCGGCGAAGACCGCCGGCTCGTGGTCACGCGGCCGGATGGCGTATCGGTCGAGGTCGCACGAGGCGGCGTGAGCGACCACTCGCAGGCCGCCCCGCGTCTCATTACGACCGCCGACGGCGGCCTGCTCGTCCTCTACGCCGTGGACGTCGACGTCGAGGGACGGCGCTTCCCGGCATCCGACCTGTTTCTCGCACGCTCGTCTGACGCCGGGCGGACATTCGGCGCGCCGGCGCGCGTCAACCCGACCGGGGGCGCGCCCACAGGCCACAGCTTCGCCGACGTCGCTGCGACCGAGGACGGCGCGGTCGTGGTAAGCTGGCTCGACGAGACGGCGCAGGACGCCTGGGACGCCGCACATCCGGCCGCCGCGAGTCGACAGACCGATGAGCACCAGGGCGCACACCCCGGCCAGACCGGTGGTCCGGGCTCGACGCTCGCCGTCGCCGTCTCGCCCGACGGCGGGCGCACGGTCGACACGCCGACGCCTGTCGCCACCGGCGTCTGCCCGTGCTGCCGGACGACCATCGACGTCGCACCGGACGGCGCGGTGCGGGTCGCGTGGCGACACGTCTGGCCCGGCAACGAGCGCGACCCGGCCATCGCGACGTCGCGCGACGGCGGCCACCGGTTCGGCGCGCCCGTCCGCGTCCACGCCGACGCCTGGGCGATCGACGGGTGCCCGCACGCCGGCCCCGCCCTCGCGACCGACGCCCGCGGCCGCGTCCACGTCGCGTGGTACACGGGAGCGCCCGAGCGCGCCGGCCTCTGGCACTCCGTCTCCGGCGACGGCGGGGCGACGTTCGGCGAGCCCGTCGCGATCGGCACGGACCGCGTGCTCGGGCAGACGCGCGCCGCGCGCGACGGCCGCGGCGACGTCTGGATCACGTGGGAGGACCGCCTCACGGACCGTGTCCACCTCACGCCCGCGCTCGGCGGCGACACGACGTCGGTCTCGGGCGTCGACCCCGCCCTCGCCGGCACACCGACGGGCTGGGCCCTCGCCGTCATCAACCGCGGCCGCGTCGAGGTCCGGACGTCGGCGCAGCGCGAGCGGTGACGGGGCTCACGCCGCCTGCAGCGCCTTCAGCTCCGCCACGATGCCCTTGATCGACGCCTTCGCGTCGCCGAAGAGCATCTGCGTGTTCGGGGCGTGGAAGAGCGGGTTCTCGATGCCGGCGTAGCCCGCGGCCATGCTCCGCTTGAGGACGATCACGTTGTGCGCCTCGTCCACGTTGAGTACCGGCATGCCGTAGATCGGCGACTGCGGGTCTGTCCGCGCGCCCGGGTTGACGACATCGTTGGCGCCGACGACGAGCACGACGTCGACCTGCGGGAAGTCGGCGTTGATGTCGTCCATCTCGACGAGCACGTCGTACGGCACGTTGGCCTCGGCGAGCAGGACGTTCATGTGGCCCGGCATGCGCCCGGCCACCGGGTGGATCGCGTACGTCACGTCGACGCCCTCGGCAGCGAGCAGGCTCGCCATCTCGCGGACCTCGTGCTGCGCCTGCGCGACGGCCAGCCCGTAGCCCGGCACGATCACGACGCGCCCGGCATACGCCATCAGGATCGCCGCATCGTCGGCCGTCGTCGAGCGGACCGGTAGCGCGTCGCCGCCCGACGCGGCGGGTCCGGACGACGCCGCGGCGCCGAAGCCGCCGAGGAGCACATTCGAGAGCGAGCGGTTCATCGCCCGGCACATGATCTGCGTGAGGACCACGCCCGACGCGCCGACGAGCGCGCCCGAGACGACGAGCGCCTCGTTGCCGAGCACGAAGCCCGTCGCGGCGGCCGCCAGCCCCGAGTACGCGTTCAACAGCGCCACGACGACCGGCATGTCCGCCCCGCCGATTGGAAGCACGAGCAGCACGCCGATGATGCACGACAGGACGGCGATGACGCCGAGCAGCACGAGGTGCTCGGGCCCGAGGACCGATGACGTCTGCACGAACAGCCAGAGCGTCGCGATGAGCATGCCCGCGAGGCCGACCGAGACGAGGCGCAGGCCGGGGAAGCCGGTCCGCGTGAGCGTCCCGCGCAGCTTGCCGTAGGCGACGAACGAGCCCGTCAGCGTCACGGCCCCGATGAGGACCGACAGGCCGACCGTGAACGCCGTCAGCGCGCCGTAGGGCTCGCCGGGCTCGCTCCCGACGCGGAAGACCTCGGCGATGGCGACGAGCGCCGACGCCGCGCCGCCGACGCCGTTGAACGCGGCGACGAGCTCGGGCATCGACGTCATCTCGGTCTTGCGCGCCAGCCACAGGCCGATCGCCGAGCCCAGCGCCAGCCCGCCGAGCAGCTCGAGCGGCGACAGGATGCGCTCGGAGAGCAGCGCCGCCACGACGGCGATGAGCATGCCGACCGCTGAGAGCCGGTTGCCGGCCCGCGCCGTCCGCGGCGACGACATGCGCCGGAGGCCGATGATGAAGAGGGCGGCGGCGACGAGGTACGCCAGGCGCACGCCGACGGCGAGGAGGTCGCTGGTCATGGCCGGACACCCGGCTCGCCCGTCGCCTGCCCATCACCGCTCGCCTTCGCGGCCGGCGACTCGCGGGGCTTGAACATCTCCAGCATCCGGTCCGTGACGACGTAGCCGCCGACGACGTTGACCGTCGCGAGGACGAGCGCGGCGACGCCGAGCCATTTCGCCCACGGCCCCTCGGCCGCGCCCGCCACGACGAGCGCGCCGACGATGGTGATGCCGGACACGGCGTTGGAGCCGGACATGAGCGGCGTGTGCAGCGTCGCGGGCACCTTCGAGATCACCTCGATGCCGACGACCGACGCGAGCACGAACTCGACGACGAGGGAGAGATCCATCGGGGGAGCGGGGAATGGGGAGCAGGGAAGGGCAGAGACGTCCGGTTGCGGGCACCCGTAGAGACGCCCCGGCGGGGCGTCTCTGCCGAGCGTCACGCCTCGACCGGAGGCACGTCGTCGATATCGGACGTCGGCGAACCGGACGTTCCGGGGCCAGAGGACGTCGTAGCGTCTGGCGCGGCGGGCATCGCAGCGCGGACGCGCTCGTTGACGACACGCCCGCCCGTCGCGACGACGGCGCCGGCGAGGATCTCGTCGTCCAGGTCGACCGCGAACGCCCCGTCGCGGGTGAAGGCGGTGACGAGCGCGGCGACGGTCCGGGCGTACATCTCGCTCGCGTGGAGCGGCATGCCCGTCGCGAGGTCGAGCGGCGCGAGGATCGAGACCCCGGTGTCGGTCACGACGGTCTCGCCCGGCACCGTGCCCTCGACGTTGCCGCCGCCCGCCGCCGCGAGGTCGACGATGACGGAGCCCGGCGCCATCCCGGCCACGCCGGCCGCCGTGACGAGCCGCGGCGCGGGGCGCCCCGGGATGAGCGCCGTCGTGATGAGGACGTTGGCCGTGGCGACGTGGCGCTCGAGCGCGGCCGTCTGCGCGGCCTGCTCGGTCTCGGTGAGGGCGCGGGCGTAGCCGCCGGCCGTCTCGGCGTCGGCCGCGGCCGTGTCCAGCGTGACGAACGCGGCACCGACGCTCTCGACCTGCTCGCGCGAGGCGGCGCGGACGTCGTAGGCGCTCGTGATGGCCCCGAGGCGGCGGGCCGTCGCGAGGGCCTGGAGGCCGGCGACGCCGGCGCCGAGGACGAGCACGCGCGCCGGGCGCAGCGTGCCCGCCGCCGTCGTGAGCAGCGGGAAGACCTGCGGCAGCCGCTCGGCCGCGAGCAGGACGGCGCGGTAGCCGGCGACGGTGCTCATCGCCGAGAGCGCGTCCATGGACTGTGCGAGCGTCGTCCGAGGCACCAGCTCCATCGCGAGGACGGTCGCGCCGGCCTCGACGAGCGGCGCGAGGGCGTCGGGGTCGTCGAGCGGGCGCAGCAGGCCGATCACGACGGCGCCGGGCCGGACGCCTGAGGCGTCGGGCAGGCCGCGGACGGTGGCGACGACGTCGGCCGCGAGCGCAGCCGCTCGGTCCACGATTCGGGCGCCGGCTGCGGCAAAGGCGGCGTCCGAGAGGAAGGCCGACTCCCCCGCCCCGCGCTCGACCGCGATGTCGATGCCGGCGCGGGCGAGGCGCTTGACGGTGTCCGGCGTCGCAGCGACGCGGGTCTCGCCGGGCGCGGTCTCGCGCGGGACGCCGACGAGCAGGCGGGTAGTCTCGGACATCGTGGAGCGGCGGTGAAGGCAAAATCTACGCGCCGCCGCGCGCCCATGCACCGTGTGGCCCGCGCACGCGCTGGCGGACGCAGGGCACGTCGAATCCCGTGATGCGAAGGTCGAGAGGGGCCTGCTCGCTCAGCGACTCGCAGTGACGCGCTGATCCGCTCCGAAACGACCGCACGTCCATCCCGCGAGTTCGGCCGTGGTGCTCCGGAGGGTTTCAGATCCCGAACCCGCCCTCAGTGCCCGGCTGGGCCGGCTGGTTGGGCTGGCGGCGGGGCTGGCCCGAGCCGAACGAGGACGTCAGGGTCGCCGAGGCCTGCTGGATCTGCGGGTCGCGGATGCCCGTGACGACGGTGCCGTTGGAGGCCGACGTGAACTCGAAGCGCGACGTCGAGAAGAGGTCGTTGACGCGCGCCGAGAGCTGGAGCTGGTCCGTGATCTTCTGGCTGAGGCCGAGCGAGGCGAAGCCGAAGCCCGACGTCCGACCGTCCTCGTTGGACTGCGGGGCGCGGTAGAAGCCGAAGAACTGGAGGTCCGTGCCCTGGCGCACCTTCACCTGGAGGCTCGTGCGCGCCGAGAGCGAGATCGCGTCCGACGCGAGGCCCGTCGAGACCGAGCCGCCGTCGACGACCGTCCGCGCCGCCGTGCCCGAGACGAAGCCGCGGACGCGGCCCCGGAAGAGCGACGCGAGCAGCGTCAGGTCCGCGCCGTAGGAGTTCTGCGTGTCGAGGTTCTGCGCCGTCTGCGTGGTCACGTTCGTGACCGGGTCGACGAGGAAGCGCTGGCGGATGACGTCGGTCGTGTGCCGGAAGAAGGGCGTCAGCGTCGCGAAGTAGCGGTACTGGAGCGTCGCCTCGTAGGCGTCCGTGTACTCGGGCCGCAGGCCCGGGTTACCGACGCGGACGTTGAGCGTGTCCTCGTAGCTCGGGAACGGGCTGAGCTGACGCGAGCGCGGGCGCTCGATGCGGCGCGAGTAGCTGCCCTTGACGAGCGTGCCCGGCGCGAACGAGTACGTCACGAAGGCGCTCGGGAAGAGGCTCTGGTAGCTCTGGCTCGTCGCGGTGAGGTCGACGCCGAGGACCGGCGGCAGGGCCGGGACGTTGCCGCGCAGCGTGAAGTCGCGCGTGGCGGCCTCGGCGCGGAGGCCGGCCTGGACGGCGATGTTGCCGATCTCGCGCGAGGCCTGCGCGTAGGCGGCATAGACGCCCTCGTCGTAGGTGAAGGCGTTGGTGCGGGCGAGGTCCGGGACGAAGCCCGTGCCCTGGCCGTTGCGGTAGTCGAGGTCCGAGGTGAGGCGGCGCTGCGTGGCCTTGAGGCCGGACTCGAAGCGCGCGCCGAGCAGCGGGCGGTTGTAGTCCGCCTGGAGGTACGCCTCGTTGTTGACCGAGGACGAGGCCGTCCGGGCGAGGCTGGGCGTCGCGACGGGGATGAGGAACTGGTCGGTGAGGAGGTTGTCGTCCGAGTCGTCGTTGACCGACACGCGGGCCTCGACCGCGAGCGCGTGGTCGCCGGAGGCGCGCGAGCCGGCGCCGCCGCCGCCGCCACGCATCCCGCCGCCCCCGCCGTGCATGCCGCGCATCCCGCCGCCCCCGCCTGCCGGCGCGCCGGCTGCAGGCGCCGCCACGGGCACGCCGAACGAGTGGCGGAAGACGAGCGCGCCGTCGAGGTTCAGGCCGTCCGATTCGCCGTCGCTCAGACGGGCGGTCTCGTCGGACGGCGTCTGGGTGCGCGTGTTTGTGTTGAACGCGGAGTTGGTGGACGAGCCGAAGCGCGTGCCGCCCGAGCCCTCGAACGCGAGCGACGACGCCCGCGAGAGCGTGTAGGTCGCGGAGAGGCTCGCGAAGTGGTTCTGGCCGGCGCGCTCGTTGGTCAGCGCCTGCTCGATCGTCAGGCCCGGACGGGTGACGACCGACGACCCGAGCAGGCTGAACTGCTCGTAGCGGTAGCCGTAGCTCGAATAGACGTCCCACGGGCCGGCCTGGTAGCTCAGGTTGCCGCCGAGCTCAGCGTTCGGCTGCGTGCCGCCGCCGAAGGTGAAGCCGCCCGAGAGGCCGCGGTCCGTGCCGTCGCGGAGCACGATGTTGACGATGCCCGACATGCCGTCGGGGTCGTAGCGCGCGCTCGGGTTGGGCAGGATCTCGACGCGCGAGATTCGGCTGGCCGGGATCTGGCGCAGCAGCGACGCGAGCTGCGTGCCGCGCAGCGGGATGGGCCGGCCGTTGATCTGGACGACGACGTTCTGGTTGCCGCGCAGCGACACCGAGCCGTCCGTGTCGACCTCGACCGCGGGCAGCGTCCCGAGCGTCTCGAGTGCGGATCCGCCCGTCGTGACGGCCTGCGCCTCGACGTTGTAGACCGTGCGGTCCGCGCGCTGCTCGACGAAGTCGCGGTCGCCGACGACCTCGGCCGCGGCGAGGGAGCCGCCGGTGGCAGCGAGGCGCAGCGTGTCGAGCGCCAGCGTCTGGCCCGGCGTCACGGCCTGGCCGCGCAGCCGCAGCGTCGTGTAGCCGACGAAGCTCACGCGGATCTGGTAGCGCCCCGGCGGGACGTTCTCGACGCGGAACGCGCCGTCGAGGTCGGCCGCGGCGCCGGTGACGAAGCTTGAGTCGCGGTCGGCGTAGACGGCGGCCGTCGCCGAGGGGAGCGTCTCGCCGGTGGCACCGTCCACGACGACGCCGGTGATGGTGCCGCCGAAGCCGCCGGGCATGCCGCCGGGCATACCGCCGGGCGTCTGGGCGAGTGCGGGCGGAGCGAAGAGAGCGACGACGAGGGCCGCGAGCGTAGTGAACCGATGCGTCACGAGAGACCAGGGTTGAGAGGATGGGGCTGCGAACGGTTTAGCAGCCCGAAGGGTGCACGCGATCGCAGCCTGACACAGAATCAACGCAACTGGCCCGGTCTCGGGACGGATTCGCCGCCAATCGTTCGCTCGAACGTCACGAAGGAACGGTCCCGCGTCCAGCCGGCACGCTCGTACAGCCGCTGCGCGGCGTCGTTGTCGGTCGCGGTCTGGAGTACGAGGCGGACGGCTCCGGCCGCTCGGGCATGCGCCTCGGCCGCCACGAGCAGCGCCTGCCCCACGCCCCGCCCGCGGGCCGCCGGCGCGACGAACAGGTCGTTCAGAATCACGAGCGGTGCCGTCCCGACGGACGTGAACGACGGGAACAGGTGCGTGAAGCCGAGACCGCTCCCGTCCGCGTCGAGCGCGAGCAGGAGCGTCGTGTCCCCCGCGTCGAGGCGTTCGGCGAGAAAGCGGCGGGCGCGGGCGACGTCGGCGGGCTGCGCGTAGAACTGCCGGTACGCGTCGAAGAGGGCGGCGGCGACGTCGAGGTCGGCGGGCGTCGCGGGGCGGATGTCGGGCATGGCGGGGGCGGAGGGCGCGCCAACGTAGCCCGCACGCTAGCTTGCCGCTCCCCTCCCCCGGACCCGATGCGCCACCCGCGTTTCGCCCTGCTGCCCGTCGCGCTCGTCCTGCTCACAGGCGGCCTCGCGAGCGTCGGCCTCGCGGGCTGCGTGCCCTACGCCGTCGGGACGACGGCGGCGACTGTGCCCGAGCGGCGCGTCGAGCCGTCCGGCATCGTCCAGATCGCGTCCGGCCGGCGCGACGTCGACGCGGGCGACGGGCCGTCGGGGCCGGCCGTCTCGCTCACCAACGAGGCGCGGCTCGGGCTCGACGCGCGGACCGACGTCGGCGTGCGGCTGACGGGCTTCGGCGGCGTCACCGCGACCGTCAAGCGCCGCCTGCGCGGGCGCGGCGACGACGGCGCGGCGCTGATGGTCGGCGGCGGGCTCATCGGCGCGAGCCACGTCCACGCCGAGGCGACGCTCATCCTGTCGCGGTCGTCCGCCCCGATCCTCGGGCGCTCGCTCGCGGAGCGCGTCGCCCCGTACGGCGGCCTCCGCGTGCAGGACCTGACACCGTTCGGCGGCGACGCGCTCAACACGCCGCCCGCAGTCGGCGTCTTCGCCGGGGCACGCCTCGGCTGGCCGGACCTCGCGCTGAGCCCCGAAGTCGGCGTCTTCTACAGCCCGTCGCCCATCTATGGCGAGCGGAGCGTCATCATCGTGCCGTCGCTGACGGTCCGCGGCGACCGCCTCCGCCGCGCCCTCGGCCTCTGACCTGTCAGTCGCTGGACTCGATGAGGTCCAACCGCGACACCAACCCGACGCGCCCCGACGGCGTCAATACGTCGCCGTCGGCGAGGACGTGCAGCCGGATGCCCGACGCCGACGGGGACGGCCCGCGGCCTGAACCGACGTGTGCCGCTCGCGCGTCGACCACCTGCACCGAGCCCGCGCCGACGACGCGCATCTCGCCGCTCGGCGGGACGACGACGGCCGTCGCCTCGTCGATGCCGACGCCGATGAGGGCGGGATGGTCGAGGACGACGCTGATGAGGCGGTTCTGGCGGCGGCGCGCGGCGAAGTGCTGGTCCAGGATGGCCCACGTGACGAAGCCGAAGCCCTCAGATGTGACGACGTCGCCCGACTCGATGGAGTCGAACGAGCCGTCGCCGTCGCGCTCATCGCCCGTGATCATGACGTGGCTCATCACGGCCGCGCCGGCGCTCGTCCCCGCCACGACACCTCCTCGGCCGTAGACGGCCCGAACGGCCGTGAGCGCCCGCGTCCCGCCCCACGCCGCGACGAGCCGGTTCTGGTCGCCGCCCGAGAAGAAGACGGCCGTCGCCGACTCAATCAGCGCCACCGTCGAATCCGCGTCCGGGTCGCCCAGCGCGACGGCCGCGCTCGCGAAGCCGGCCGCGACGAACTCGGCCGCCTGCGCAGCGCCCACGCTCGCGGGCTCGCCCGACGCCGCCGGCACGACGACGATGCGCCCGGCGCGGCCCGCCCGCACGATCTCGGCGATCACGGCCGGAGGGCGCGCCCCGCCGCCGATGATCACGAGCGTCTGCGCCGACACGGCCGGCGCGGCGATCCAGACGAGCAGAATCAGGAGCGTACGAGCGGGCAGCATCCGTCGGGTGGCAGCGTCCCCGACGGTACGACGCGCCGACCGCGCTCGGCTCCGCCCCGGGCCGGCGCGTAGTTTCGAGCAGACCCCAGACCGCCCCGATGCTCCGCCGAATCGCCCTCGCGTCCGCGCTCGCCGCACTTCTCGCGCCCGTCGCCGGCGCGCAGTCGCTGCTCGCCCGCTTCGACACCCTCGTGACGCGCTTCGAGCTGCCCAACGGCATGACGTTCCTCGTCGTCCCGCGCCGCGACGCGCCCGTCGTCTCGTTCTTTACGTACGCCGACGTCGGCTCCGTGGACGAGCCCATCGGGCAGTCCGGCGTGGCCCACATGTTCGAGCACATGGCCTTCAAGGGCACGACGACGATCGGCACGACCAGCTTGCCGGCCGAGCTCGCCGCGATGGCCCGTGAGGACGCCGCCTTCGCCCGCTACCGCGACGCCCGCGAGACCGGCGCGCCCGGCGCCGACGCCCTCCGCACCGCCTTCGAGGCGACGCGGGACACCGCCAAGTCGTTCTCCGAGACCGGCGCCTTCGACCGCCTGCTCGACCGCAACGGCGCCGTCGGGCTCAACGCCTTCACGTCGGCCGACCGGACGGGCTACTTCTACTCGCTGCCCGCCAACAAGACGGAGCTGTGGTTCGCGACCGAGTCCGACCGCTTTCTCCGTCCCGTGCTCCGCGAGTTCTACCAGGAGCGCGACGTCGTGATCGAGGAGCGCCGCCTCCGCACGGACTCCCGCCCGACCGGCCGCCTCTTCGAGGACTTCCTCACGACGGCCTTCAAAGCGCACCCCTACGGTCGCCCGACCGTCGGATACGCCTCCGACCTCGACGCCCTCTCGCGCGACGAGGCCCGCGCCTTCTTCGCCGACCACTACTCGGTCTCGAACCTCACCGTCGCCATCGTCGGCGACGTGGACCCGGCCGAGATGCAGCGCCTCGCCACGCAGTACTTCGGCCCCGCGCCCGCCGGCCCGACCACGCGCCGCATCCCGACCGTCGAGCCCCCGCAGAGCGGCGAGCGCCGCGTGACGCTCATCGACCGCGCGCAGCCCACCCTCATGCTCGGTTTCCACCGCCCCGCCGGCTCCAGCCCCGACGACGCCGTCTACTCGGTCCTCTCGGACATTCTCGACACCGGCCGCACGAGCCGCTTCTACCGCAGCCTCGTCGAGACCCGCCGCGCCGTCGGCACGGCCGTCTACGAGACGTTCCCCGGCGAGAAGTACCCCAGCCTGTTCGTCGTCGTCGCCGTCCCCGCGCCGGGCGTCGACCCGGACTCGCTCGAGGCCGACGTCATGGCCGAGCTCGACCGCATCGCCGCGGGCGGCGTCACCGCGGAGGAGCTGGCCCGCGCGCGGACGCGCATCCGTGCCGGCCTCGTCTCGGACCTCGCGGACAACAGCGGGCTTGCCTCCGCCCTCGCCGAGGCCGAGGCGCTCGGCGGCGGCTGGCGCTCCCTCTTCCGCGACATCGACGCCATCGACGCCGTCACCCCGGACGACGTCCGCCGCGTCGCTGCCGCCACGTTCACCCGCGCCAACCGCACGGTCGCGACGCTCCGGACGGCCGAATGACCCGGACCGTTGCCTCCCGCTCCGCCGCCCCGTCGGGCCGACCCGAACCAATGACGCTCCGACTGATCGCCCTTCTCGCCGCCAGCATGGCCGCCTCCGGCTGCGCCGGTCTCGGTCTGGTCGCGCCCGGCGCACCCGGCGCGCCACCCGCCCCGGCCGTCGCCACCGCTGACGCCCGCACGCTGAGCTTCCCCGCGCTGCCGCCCGTCGCGCCGCCGGACGTCCGCCGCGTCGAGCTCTCGAACGGCCTCGTCGTGTTCCTCGCCGAGGACCACACGCTGCCGCTCGTGCAGGCCGTCGCCCGCGTCGGCGTCGGCTCCGCGCAGGACCCGGCGGACGAGGTCGGGCTCGCCGCCATCGCGGCCTCGACGATGCGCTCGGGCGGGGCCGGTGCGCTCTCACCCGACGCCCTCAACCTCGCCCTCGAATCCATCGGGGCCAGCGTCGAGGCGCGCGCCGGGCGCGACGCGACGACGGTCTCGATGCGCTCGCTGAGCGAGACGCTCGACACCGTCCTCCCGCTCTTCGCCGACGTGCTCGCCCGCCCGCGCTTCGACGCCGGGCAGCTCGCGCTCGCCAAGTCCCAGCAGGCCGCCGCCATCGCGCGCCGCAACGACGACCCGGCCGGCATCGCCCGCCGCGAGTTCGCCGCCGCGCTCTACGGCGCCGACAGCCCCTACGGCCGCGTCCCGCAGGTCTGGACCGTCGACGCCGTCGCCCCTCGGGACGCCGCGGCGTGGCACGCGCGCTACGTCGTCCCGCAGAACACGCTCGTCGCCGTCTGGGGCGACTTCGATTCGGACGACATGGTCGCCCGGCTCGAGGCCGCCTTCGCCGGCTGGTCCACGCCCGATGGCTTCACGCCGCCCGAGCCCCCGCAGCCCGTCGCAGCGGCCGGCCGTCGCGTGTTGCTCGTCGAGCGCCCGGATGTCAACCAGTCCACGATCGTGCTCGGCCACGCCGGGACGGTCCGCCGCGACAGCCCGGACTATCCCGCGCTCGTCGTGATGAACGAGATCCTGGGCGGCGGCTTCTCGAGCCGCCTCTTCCAGACCGTCCGCACCGACCTCGGTCTGGCCTACGGCGTCTCGGGATCGTACAGCGCCGACTACCTCGTGCCCGGCGCGTTCACGGCGGCCACCGCCACGCGGAGCAATGCGACCGTCCAGGCCACGCGCGCCGTGCTCGACGTCGCGGCGAGCCTCGCCACGCGTCCGCCCTCCGACGCCGAGTTGCGGCAGGCCAAGGACGCCTACCTCAACGCCTTCGTCTTCAACTATGCCAGCCGCGCCGACGTCTTGGGCCGCCAGCTGACGTATGCCGCCGTCGGCTACCCGGCCGGCACGCTCGAGGCGCTCCGCGCCGGCGTCGAGGCCGTCACGGCCGAGGACGTCTCGCGCGTCGCCCGGACCTACCTCCAGCCCGACAACACCCTGATCGTCGTCGTGGGCAACCCGGCCGACTTCGACGAGCCGCTGAGCGCGCTCGGGACCGTCGAGACGCTGGACGTCACCATTCCCAGCCTGCCCACACCGGGGTCGGCCACGGCCGGGCCCGCCGCGCTGGCCGCCGTCGCCTCGGCGCTGGGCGGGCGCGACGCCTTCGCCGCCATCCGCACGCTGCGCCTCGAGGGCGAGACGGTCACCGTGGCTGGCGGCACCCCGACGACCATCGGCGTCACGACGGCCATCCGCCTGCCCGAAGGCGACCGCGCCGCGCTCGTCCGCACCGAGCAGCGCTTCGCGACGGGCTCGGTGACCATCGTGCTCGGCGAGCGCCGCGCCCGCGTCGTTACGCCGACGGGCACGCAGGACGCGCCGCCGGCCCTCGCCGAGGGCGTCCGCGCCCAGCTCTTCCTCTCGCTCCCGTACCTGCTCGCCCAGGCCGACCGCCTGAGCATCGACGCCACCCCTGGCGCCGACGGCGCGCTCGTGCTCGCCCTCCGCCCGCCCGGCTCGTCGGTGACGTACCGCATGGCCGTCGGCCCCGATGGACGTCCGTCCGCGCTCGCGACGACGCAGCTCACGACGTCGGGCACGGCCGAGGTCGTCGTCCGCTTCGAGGACTACCGGGACGTCGCCTCGCCGCGCGGCCCGCTGGTGCTCCCGTTCCGCTACGTCCAGACCGTCGACGGCCAGCCCGCCGGCCAGTCCCAGCTCTCCGCCATCGAGATCGACCCGGTATTGCCGGCCGCGACGTTCACGGCGGACTGAGAGGGCGTTGAGGATTATGGTAGCCGGTTCAGCATGAGCCGGCTCATCGCCAACTCGATCATCGCCTCGCTCGTCTCGGGCAGCGTCTCGTAGTCCTTCGACAGGCGCCGAAAGCCCTCGAACCACCC
>JBBSUZ010000008.1:0-25191 GCA_038233965.1 Rhodothermales bacterium
ACAGCCCCGCCGGCATCGCGTCCAGATCCGGGTCGAGCCCGACGCACAGAACGGAGCCGGCGTCACGCGTGGCGGCGGCGAGGCGCTCCGAGAAGGGGAGAGGGGGCATGTCTGGCGCGGGAGAAGCTTCCGGAAGGTCGCGACACGCCATCCGTGAACCTGTGCGGCGCGGCGTAGTTTGTGCCGGAAGCGCTCCCACATCACACCCCGACCCGATATGTCCGTCCTGTCCAACATGAAGGGCGTCCAGGCCCGCGATCAGCAGATGATCCGCGAAGCCGAGACGATGTTCGGCCCCGAGCCCGACTCGATGGGCTTCATCAAGAACCTCTTCTGGGGGCGCGTCCGCGAGGACCTCGTCTTCCCGTACCCCGAGGTGTCGGCCGCCGAGACCAAGAAGACCGAGGCTCTGCTCGCCGAGCTGAACCACTACCTCGAGACGGAGCACCCGAGCATCGAGATCGACCAGGAGCAGTACATCCCCGAGTGGGCCATCAAGCGCCTGTTCGACATGGGCGTGATGGGCATGACGGTCCCGGAGCAGTACGGCGGCCTCGGCCTGAGCGTGGCGAGCTACAACCGCGTCCTCGAGGCCATCGGCCGCCGCTGCGGCTCGACGGCCGTCATGGTCTCGGCGCACCAGTCGATTGGCTGCAAGGCGCTGATGCTGTTCGGCACCGACGCCCAGAAGGCCGAGTTCCTGCCGAAGGTCGCCCGCGAGTACCTCTCCGGCTTCTGCCTCTCGGAGCCGCAGGTCGGCTCGGACGCGGCGGGCCAGCAGACGTCGTGCACGTATGACGAGGCCGCTGGCGAGTACATCCTCAACGGCGAGAAGAAGTGGATCACGTCGGGCGCGCTCTCGGGCCTGCTCACGGTCATGACCAACCAGATGGTCACGGACCCGAAGACGGGCAAGGAGAAGAAGGTCGTGACGGCGCTGATGGTCACGCCGGACATGCCGGGCGTCACGTTCTTCCAGAAGAACCGCTCCAAGACGGGCATCCGCGGGACGTGGCAGGCGCGCATCCGCTTCGAGAACGTCCGCGTACCGAAGGACATGCTCCTGCACAAGGAGGGCCAGGGCCTCAAGGTGGCGCTGACGTGCCTCAACTACGGCCGCTGCACGCTCTCGGCCGGCGTCTCGGGCGCGGCCAAGCAGGCCGCCGAGCAGGCGACGAAGTGGGTCCAGACGCGCCACCAGTTCAACCGCCCGCTCGCCGACTTCGAGCTCGTCCAGCAGCGCGTCGCGCACATGCACGCGACCGTGTTCGCGATGGACGCGATGCTCTACATGACCTGCGGCATGCTGGACCGCCACGACTCGGACATCATGGTCGAGACGGCGGCCTGCAAGTACTTCTGCTCCGAGGAGGGCTGGGACGTCATCGACAACGCGATGCAGGTCATGGGTGGCGAGGGCTACGTGACCGAGAACGAGTTCGACCGCCTCTGGCGCGACAACCGCATCCACCGCATCGTCGAGGGCTCGAACGAGGTCATGCAGGCGTTCATCTTCGCCTACGGCGGCAAGCAGCTCGCCGAGCACATGCTGGGCGTCCTCAACACGGTCCAGTGGGACGACGAGCAGTCCTTCCAGGACAACGTCTCGCGCATCCTCGGCGGCGCGTTCACGCCCAAGACGGTCAAGGCCGGGACGCCGCTCGCAGCCGAGATCTTCCTCGGCAAGAAGGTCGCCGCGCCGGCGCTGACGCGTGTCCACCCAAGCCTCCGCTCGTTCGCCGACCGCCTCGCGAGCCACGTCCAGACGCACACGCGCGAGTTCAAGCTCGCCTCGAAGCGGATGGAGGAGGAGATCGTGACGGCCCAGGCCACGCAGGCGCGCCTCGCGGACAACGCGACGCAGATGTTCGCGTGGGCCTGTGTCCTCTCGAAGCTCGACCAGATGATCGCCAACGGCGTCTCGGGCGCTGAGTGGGAGCACGCCAAGGCCTCGGGCCTGCACTTCATGGACCTCGCCCACGAGCGGATCCAGCGTAACGTCCGCGAGCTCTCTCGCAACCCGGATGCCTCCATGCGCCGTGCCGCCGCCGCCGCCTACGCGTGGATGGACGAGAAGCCGGACGCCGATTACTACGTCCACGAGTCCTCGCCAACGCACAAGGGTACGGGCCACGCCGTCTCGACGGCGTTCATCAAGCAGTTCCCGGAGAACGGCGAGCCCTTCGTCCCGACAGCCGCGAACTCGGGCGACGGCGCAGGTCCGAAGACGGACGTCCGCGCACCGTCCAACGTCTGACGCGACCCGTCTGACGCTGTAGGTTCAACGTGGCGGGGCGCTCTGACTTAGGTCGGAGCGCCCCGCGACCTGTTCAGGCCAGCGCGTCGCGCACTGCAGCCCCAATGCGGGCCTGTGGGTCGTCCGACAGCTCGGGCTCGAACGGCTCGCCGACGAGCGCCTCGTACAGCTCGACGTAGCGCGCCGAGATCTGGGTGACGAACCCGGGCGTCAGGTCGGGCATCGCCTCGCCCGGACGTCCCTGGAAGCCCTGCGCGATGAGCCACTCGCGGACGAACTCCTTCGAGAGCTGACGCTGGGGCTCGCCCGATGCAAGCCGCTCCTCGAAGCCGTCGGCATAGTAGTAGCGCGACGAGTCCGGCGTGTGCACCTCGTCGATCAACAGCAGGCAGCTTCCGTTATTGCATTCTGGGTCGCGACCAAACTCGTACTTCGTATCGACGAGGATGAGGCCCCGATCCTGTGCCAGCGCCTCTCCGCGTCTGAACACGGCGAGGGAGAGGGCACACGCCTCATCCAGCGTCTCCTGGTCCAACACTCCCCGCGCGACAATGTCGGACAGCGAGATGTCCTCGTCGTGGCCCTCGGCCGCCTTCGTCGACGGCGTCAGGACCGGCTCGGGCAGCGCCTCGCCCTCGCGCAACCCATCCGGCAGGCGGACGCCGCAGACCTCGCGCCCGCCCTCGCGGTAGACGCGCCATGCGTGCCCGGCGAGGTGGCCGCGAACGACGAACTCGACCGGCAGGGCCTTGCAGCGTGTCGCGATCGTCACGTTCGGATCCGGCACCGAGAGGACCGCATTGGGCGCGACATCGGCCGTGAGGTCGAAGACGCGGGCCGCGAGCTGGTTCAGAACCTGGCCTTTGAGCGGAATCGCCTGCCTCAGGACGTGGTCGAACGCGGAGAGCCGGTCCGTCGTGACGAGCACGAGGCGGCCGTCGGGCGTCGCGTACGTGTCGCGGACCTTGCCGCGTGCGCGGCGGCCAACGAACGAGAGGTCGGTGTCGACGAGCGGCGGCGGAAGCTGCATGGGGAGCGGGAGTGATGGCGCCCGAGCGGCCGCGGCTCAGCGCGGCGCGGTCGTGGTCGAGTCGCGAACGACGAGCGGGACGTCGATCTCGTCGAACACGGCAGGCATGGACGGCGTGGCCATGCGGTCCAGCAGGCGCGTCGTGGCGCGCTGGCCGACGGCCTTCATCTGCTGGTCGACGGTCGTGAGGCCGAGAAAGCGGCTCACCTTGAGATTGTCGTAGCCGACGATCGACACGTCGCGTGGGACGCGCAGGCCGGCGTCGCGCGCGAAGGCCCACGCCCCGAAGGCCTGGACGTCCGAGGCGGCGAAGACGGCGGTCGGCGGGTCCGGGAGCGCGAGCAGCATCTCCATCGCCTCCGCGCCGGCTTCTTCGGAATACCCGGCGTGCTTGATGGCCTGGCCCGAGACGACGAGCGCGGGATCGAACCCGAGACCGGCCGCTTCGAGCGCGTCGCGGTACCCTTCGAGGCGGGGCGTCGAGTTGTAGCTCCACGCGTGCGCCGAGATGAGCCCGATCCGCGTGTGCCCGAGTTCGATGAGGTGCTCGGTCGCGCGCCGCGCGCCGGCCGCGTCGTCCCACCAGAGCGTGTCGAAGTCGGGCGCGTCGCTCGGCTGCCCGCTCCGGGTCCCGACGAGCACGACGGGCGCGTTGACGCGCGTGAGGCGTTCGCCCGTCTCGCCCTCGATGGGGAGCGACACGAGCAGCAGGCCGTCGACCGCCCCTCGGTCCAGGAACCGCTCGAGCGTCGCGAAGGGGTGCTGGCTCCCGAGGTTGCACAGCAGCAGGTCGATGTCGCGCTCGCGCAGCGCGTCCTTGACGCCCTTCAGCACCTCGACGTAGAACGACGATGTGGCCGACGGCATCGCGACGGCGATGGACGTCGTGGACTGCTGAGCCAGTGCGCGGGCCGTCCGTTGCGGCTGGAAGCGGAGCGCGCTGATCGCCTGCTGCACGCGGCCGCGTGTCACGTCCGACACCTCCGCCGACCCGTTGAGCACGCGCGACACCGTCGAGATGGCCACCCCCGCACGCTCGGCGACGTCGTAGATGGTGACGCGGGACGGGGACGGGTCGGGCATCTTCGGGACGGAGTGCTGCCGGAAGGTAGAACCGGCCGCGATGTAGGAATAGACGCCGTCCGGTTACCGGTCCCAGTCGACGTTGAGCAGGGTGCCCTCCGAGTGGCGCAGCGCCTCGCTCGCGTACCGCTTCGCCTGCTGGAGCGCCTCGTCGACGGTCGCGCCGTGAATCAGCCCTGACAGGGCCGTTATTGCAAAAGCAGAAGAGCCTCCTTCTGGTACGTCACCCTGAATGAGCGGGGCCTCGAACAGTGCGAAGTCCTCGCCGTCGTAGGCCAGGTCGAACGAGAAGGGGGGAGGACCGCCCGCTCCCTGCCCCGGATCGTCCGCGGCATCGTAGAACCGGTACGGCAGCGCCCCGAGCCGGATCAGGACATGGCGTGCCCCACGGTTCGCGATGCGCTGTGCCGCGACCTGCGCGTCGTCCAGCGACGCGATCTCACCGCCGGTCACGAGCTCGGCGTCGGCCCGCGAGATGGTGACGAGGCGCGGGATATGGAGCCGCTCCGCGACGGCGTCGATGCCCTGCGAGCTGAGCACGGTCTCGCCACTCGGGCCTGATGCGACGAGGTCCAGCACGACCGGGACGCCGAACGCGTCGCACGCATCCAGCACGACCTCGGCCGTCTGGTGGCCGCCCAGGATGCCGACCTTGACGCCGGCGACGGCTCCCGTCGCGAACGTGTGGTCCAGTTGCGCCGCGACGGTGTCGGTCGGGACGTCCGTGACGTCCGTGACGCGGCCGCCGCCGGCCATGACGAGCTGGGTGCAGATGGGCATCGGAGCGTACCCCAGCGCACGTGCGACGAGAATGTCGGCCGTGAGGCCGCGCTCCGAGCCGGCATAGAGCCCGCCGATGACGGCGAGGCGGAGCGGTGGGGTCGAGGGCAGGGCCTCCATCGGTCTCGGGTGTGTGTCGCCGCAAGATCGGACTCGGCGCGTGCACTCTCCAGGCGTTCTATCTTCACGCCCTCTCACCACGCTGCATCCCATGGCCCGCGTCCACCTCGACGGCATTCAGAAGGTCTACGACAACGGCCACGTCGCCGTCCACGACGCGTCGTTCACGGTCGAGGATGGCGAGTTCGTCGTCCTCGTCGGCCCGTCCGGGTGTGGAAAGAGTACGACGCTGCGCATGATCGCGGGCCTGGAGACGATCTCGGCCGGGACGCTCTCGATCGGGGACCGCGTCGTCAACGACGTCCCGCCGAAGGACCGCGACATCGCGATGGTCTTCCAGAACTACGCGCTCTACCCGCACATGTCCGTGTTCGAAAACATGGCGTTCGGGCTGCGGCTGCGCAAGTTTCCGGCCGCCGAGATCGACGAGCGCGTGCGCCGGGCGGCCGACATCCTCGGGCTCTCGGCCGAACTCGAGCGCAAGCCGAAGGCCCTTTCGGGTGGGCAGCGCCAGCGCGTCGCGCTCGGGCGCGCAATCGTCCGCAAGCCGTCCGTCTTTCTGTTCGACGAGCCGCTCTCGAACCTCGATGCCAAGCTGCGGGTCCAGACGCGGACCGAGATCGCGAAGCTGCACAAGCAGCTCGGCGCGACCATGATCTACGTCACGCACGACCAGGTCGAGGCGATGACGATGGGCGACCGGATCGTGGTGCTCAAGGATGGCCTCGTGCAGCAGATCGCGGCTCCGCTCGAGCTCTACGACCAGCCCGTCAACACGTTCGTCGCCGGTTTCATCGGCAGCCCGTCGATGAACTTCCTGAATGGGGCGATCACGGGCGGCGGAGTCTTCGAAGCCGAAGCAGCCGGCGGCGCACCTGTGCGGCTCCCGCTCGAGGGCAACGTCCCGCGTGGACCCGTGACGCTCGGTGTCCGGCCAGAGGATCTCTATCTGTCGGGTGATCAAACGGGCGCCAGGCGGATGTCAGAGCCGGTTTCGGGCATCCTGGAAGTGGCCGAACCGATGGGAAACGAGGTCATCCTGTACATCGGGATCGGTGCCGAGCGGGTCGTGGCGCGGGTTGAGCCGCAGACGGTTCCGGCCATGGGTGCACTCGTCGACGTGCGCGCCGATCTAGACAAGCTTCACCTGTTCGACCGGGAGACGGGCGTATCGTTCGTTACGCAACCGGTTCTGGCTGCGTAACGGACCCCATCTGAGCCCCCGATACCGGGGCTCGTCACCCACCCACACTGCAATGAAGACCACCACACTGGCCCTGATCGGCGCCTTCGCGTTCGCTCCGGCCCTCAGCGCCTGCAACACCGAGACGACGCCCGCCGACAACACGGCGACGATCGTCCCCGACGACTCGCTCCAGGACGGCATCGTCGACCTCAACGACTCGCTCGGCATGGACGTCGACGCCAACCTCGACAGCGCCGGCGCTGCGACGGGCGACGCGCTCGACGCGACGGGCAACGCCATCGAGGGCGCGGCCGGCGACGCCCGCGACGCCGTCGACGAGAACGTCGACCTCGGCCGCAACGCGGAGAACCAGGGCGCCAACTGAGCCCACCCGCTCACGTTGCACCCATGCGGCCCGTCAGATTCGTCTGGCGGGCCGTTATTGCTTTCGGCAGTTACACGCCGAGGTACCGCGCCGACGAGTCGTCCGGACGGGCATGCGCATACCGGCTCGTCGTCTGCAGACTCGCGTGACCGAGCGTCTGCTGGACGAGGTGGGGCGGTGCACCCCGGTCGAGTGCGTGGCTCGCATGCGCATGGCGGAAAAAGTGAGGCGACACGGCATCGGGCAGGCCGGCCTGTCGGGCGAGCGCTTTCACGACGCGCCAGAGCTGCTGCCGGGTGAGCGGACGAACCGATCCGTCCGGATTGTGCTTCTGCGACCTCAGGACCGGGGCATCGCCGCCAGAGATGACGTCCGGGCGCTGCCGGTGTCGGTCGAGCGCATCCCACGAGTCTGCAGAAAGCAGCACGCGCCTCGTCTTATCGCCCTTGCCGAACAGCGTGATCTGGCCTGTCGGGCGTCCACGTTCGGCGGCACGTTCGCTGCAGTCCCGCCACCGAAGTCCGGCCAGCTCGGAGACGCGTCCCCCGGATGCGTAGAAAAGCCTCAGCGCGAGCGCATTTCGGACGTCGGCGAACGATGCTTCGGGACCGTCGGCTGCCGCATCCGCGAGTGCGAGCACGCGGTGGACCATCACCTCGGGCAGGATGCGCTCGGCCAGCGTGTCCTTGCTCTTCGGCGGCGACACAGCCGCTCCGACGTTGTAGACGAGGTGCCCGAGCGTGTGCCCGAAGCTCAGCAGGCTCTTGACAGCCGAGAGCTTGCGCGCCCGCGACGCCGTAGCGAGGCCGGCGTCCTGCAAGTGGTCCGCCCAGTTCTGGACGTGCTGGAGCGAGATAAGCCCGAGCGTCACATCCGGCCGGTCCTCGGCGACGAACCGGACGAACGCGAGCACGTCGCGCTCATACGCGTCCCGCGTGTTGGCGGACTTGCCGTGGAGCCAGAGGCGAATAAGGTGACCGTCGTCGTCCGCCTGGGACGTCATCGGGATGGCGCTGTCTGTCCGGGCCGTGTGGACGATGGCGACAGACGTCGGATCAAGGGACTCAGACACAGGTTCGGGGCTGGCTCAGATGACGTAACATAAGACACGTTATGTTGCATTGCCTAGCCCGGGCGGCGACTCCCTCACGGCCGGCGTCTGTGGCTCTCCTGTGCGAGTTCACGGATCCGTGACATCCGCCTCGGGATCGTCCCGCGTCCCATCCGGTACTCGTCGTTCCTGCTCTACACGACATGTCTCTGTTCTCGCCACGCGCCGCCCGCCCGGACTACGACCTCATCGTCATCGGAGCTGGCCACAACGCGCTCGTCTCGGCGGCCTACGTGGCGCAGGCCGGTTACCGCGTCGCCGTGTTCGAACGCCGCGACATGGTCGGCGGAGCGGTGTCGACCGTCGAGCACATCCCCGGATACCAGTTCGATCTGGGTGGGTCCGCACATATCCTGATCCGGCTGACGCCCATCGTCGAGGAGCTCGCGCTCGAGCGCTACGGACTCGAGTACATCGAGTGTGACCCATTGTTTTTCGCCCCCTATGAGAACGACGAGTCCGTCTTCATTTACCGGGACGTTGACCGGACGTGCGAGGGCATCGAAAAGACGTTCCCGGGAGAAGGCGATGCGTATCGTCGATTTATAGAGGAGTGGGCTCCGTTTTCCCGATCCGTCAAGAATGCCTTCCTCGCGACGCCGAGTCCATTCGAACTGGGAAAGACCTTTGCGTTCGGCGAGTCGGCGAAGATGGACTGGCAGAAGGCTCTCGGGACGATTCTGAAGCCCTATGGCGAAGTGGTCGACCAGTACTTCACCGAGGAAAAAGTCAAGACACCTCTCGTGTGGATGGCTGCACAGAGTGGTCCGCCTCCAACCGAGCCGCTCTCGGCCCCGTTCCTCCTGTGGCATCCGCTCTACCATGAGAGCGGCGTGGCGAGGCCGCGTGGCGGCTCAGGCGGCCTGACGAAGGCGCTTCGTGCGCACATCGAGGCGCACGGCGGCGATGTATTCACCGGGAAGCCCGTTCGCGAGATCCTGATCGAGGGGCGGAAAGCCGTCGGAGTTCAGACCGATGAAGGCATCGCGACGGCACGTGCCGTTCTGTCTGGCGCACATGCGATCGAAACGCTCTCACATTTGCTCCCAGAAGCACACCGCCCGCCGCAGGCCGCAGGACTCCGGACCGGCAACGGGTTCGGCGCCGTCCTCCGCCTCGCGCTCGACAAGCCCGTCCAGTACGCCGCCCATCCCGGCGACGACGCCCGGATCGCGCTCCAACTCGTCTGCCGCGATCGCCAGCAGATCCACGATGCGTACGCAGACTATCTGAAAGGACGACCGGCGTCCGACCCGCCCATCGTCGGCATGTCGTTCTCGGCGGTCGACGACACGATCGCGCCGCCCGGAGGCGAGGCGCTGTGGCTCTGGGCCCAGTACTTCCCGTACGAGATGACCGGCGGCCGCCACTGGGACGACATCGGACCCGAGGTCGCCGAGTCGATCCTGGACACCTTCGAAAAGGTGGCGCCTGGAACGCGCGCGTCTATCGTGGGCAGCCTCTTCCAGCACCCGCTGTGGCTCGAGCGTGAGCTCGGGCTCATCCGCGGCAATGTGATGCACCTCGAGATGAGCCTGGACCAGATGTTCGCGCTTCGTCCGGCGCTCGGCCTGAGCAACTATGCGTCGCATCTCGAGGGCCTGTTCCTGACGGGTGCGAGCACACACCCCGGCGGAGGCATTATGGGTGCGTCGGGCCGGAACGCGGCGCGCGTCGTGCTCGAGCATCTATCCTAACGGCACGTCAGATCACCAATCGATGACCTACGCTCAGTTCCACCTTGCATTCACGCTGCCCGTTCTCGCCGGGCTCGTTCTGGCGCAGCGCCGGCCCGTCGCTGGGGTCGGGGCGCGAACGGCGTACGGCTGGCTCGCGG
Source organism: Rhodothermales bacterium (assembly GCA_038233965.1). Taxonomy (GTDB): domain Bacteria; phylum Bacteroidota; class Rhodothermia; order Rhodothermales; family Rubricoccaceae; genus DASVSE01. The sequence continues at coordinate 9,790 of JBBSUZ010000008.1, forward strand.
CCGTGGTCGGGCTCGCGGTGGCGTACACGACGCCGTGGGACAACTACCTCGTCTACCGAGGCGTGTGGACCTATCCTCCGTCAGCAGTCGTGGCGACGATCGGCTACGTCCCCGTCGAGGAATACGCGTTCTTCGTCATTCAGACAGTGATTGCGGGCCTGACGTATTACCTGCTGCGCGGTCGGGACATGCTGGCGTCCCCGGTTGCGTCGATGCCGGCCGGGTTCAGAACCGGACTCGTCGGGACCTGGCTCGCGGTGACGGCGCTCGGAATCGGGCTCCTCCTCCACCCAGACGACCATGCACTCTACATGGGACTGATCCTCGCCTGGGCGGGGCCTGTCCTCGCCGGCATGGGCTGGATTGGCTCTCAGAAGATCTGGGACGAGCGGATTCGTGTTTCATTTGCAATAACGGTTGCAGTCCTCTATCTCTGGATCATCGACCGCATCGCGATCGGAATCGGCATCTGGGACATCGCGGACCCGTACCGGCTACAGATCGACCCGCTCGGCCTGCCGCTCGAAGAAGCCGTCTTCTTCGTCGTCACCACGACGCTTTGCGTGTTCGGCCTCGCCCTGTTTCTGCCCTCTCCCCGCGACACACGATGACCGATAGTCGCTACGACCGACAGACGCGGCTCCCGGAGGTCGGAGCGGCGGGCCAGGACCGGCTCGGGGCCGCGCGCGTCCTGCTCGTAGGCATGGGCGGCCTCGGAGTCCCGGCTGCGACCTATCTCACGGCCGCGGGCATCGGGTCGCTCGTGTTTCTGGACGACGACACGGTCGACGTCACGAACCTGCATCGGCAGCCGCTCTACACCGAACGCGACGCAGGCCGGTTCAAGGTCGACGTCGCGGCAGAACGTCTCCGCGCATTGAACTCGTCCATCGAGATCCGCCCGCTCGTCGCCCGGTTCACCGTCGAGACGGCGCCCGTGCTGCTCGCCGGCATTGACCTCGTCGTGGACGGGACCGACACCTTCGCGACGCGGTATCTCGTCAACGACGCGTGCGTCATGGCGGGCGTCCCGAACGTGTTCGCATCGCTGAGCCGGTTCGACGGGCAGGCCTCCGTCTTCGGCACGGTCGACTCCACAGGAGCGCGCGGGCCGTGCTACCGCTGCGTCTTCCCCGAGCCGCCGCCAGCCGGGACCGTCCCGTCATGCGCTGAGGGCGGCGTGCTCGGCGTGCTCCCCGCGCTGTTCGGAACGATTCAGGCGACCGAAGCGCTCAAGCTGGTGCTCGGCATCGGCGATCCGCTCGTCGGCCGCCTGCTGCTCGCGGATGCGCTCGGGATGACGTTCCGAACGCTCCGCATCTCGCGCGACCCCGCCTGTCCGGTCTGTGGCGATGCGCCCACGATCACGACCCTCACCCAATCCGCCGCGACCTGCGGCCCACAGATGGCCTCCGTCCCCGAAATGACTGCCCGCGACCTGAAGACGATGCGCGACGCCGGCGAGAACCCGTTCGTCCTCGACGTCCGCGAGCCCGACGAGTACGCCGGGGCCAACATCGACGGCGCGCTGATCCCGCTCGGTGAGCTGCCGACACGGCTGGACGAGCTCGAGTCGCACCGGGACGACGACATTCTGGTCGTCCACTGCCGCTCGGGCGCCCGCTCGGCCCGCGCCGTCGAGTTCCTGCAGCAGAACGGGTTCACGAACGCCGTCAACCTCGCCGGCGGCATTCACAGCTGGAGCGACACCGTGGACCCGTCGCTCCCGAAGGTGTGACCCGTCCACCGGTGGTCGTCCTCGCAGGGCCGACGGGCGTCGGCAAGACCGAGCTCGCGCTCGAACTGGCCGAGACCCTCGGCGTCGAGATCCTGTCGGCTGACAGCCGGCAGGCGTACCGCGGGCTGGACATCGGCACGGCCAAGCCGACGCCCGAACAGCGCGCACGCGTGCGTCATCACTGGGTCGACGTCCTCGATGTCGGGCAGCCGACGTCGGCGGGTCTGTTCGCGCGCGAGTTCGAGCGGCTCACGACGGCCGGACCGACGCCGCTCGTCGTCGGTGGATCGACACTCTACATCGACGCCGTCGTCCGGGGTCTCGCGGACGTCCCGGACGTCCCTGACGAGATCGCGTCCGAGACGTTCGAGGAGACGTCCACTCCGGAAGGCCGGGCCGCGCTCTTCGCCGAGTTGCTCGCGGCCGACCCCGCAGCGGCGGCCACACTCGACGAGAGCAAGACGCAGCGCCTCGCACGGTTCGTCGGCATGCTGCGGGCCACCGGGTACGGGCCATCCACGTGGTGGGCGATGGCGAAACATCCGAGCCCGGACGTTCGGCTGTTCGTGCTCGACCGCCCACGGGCTGACCTCTACGCGCGAATCGAGGCTCGCATCGACCAGATGCTCACGGACGGGCTCCTGGACGAGAACCGGCGCCTGTACGCCACCGGGCTCGCACCCCACGCACCGCCGCTCCGGACGATCGGGTATCAGGAGCCCATGGCGTTTCTGCGCGGCGAGATCTCGGAGGATGACATGGTCCGGCTGCTGAAGCAGAACACGCGGCGCTATGCGAAGCGGCAGCTGACGTGGTTTCGGCGCTATCCGGAAGCCAGGTGGGTGGATGCGGCAGCCTCTCCCCTTCAGGCCATCGTAGCAGCCCTTAACAAGAGTGACGTAATGCAATAACGGAAATCATGATTCATCCGGCTCGAAGCAGATGCGAATGCCGCCTTCGACCGCCTCGACCGTCGTCGCCAGCGTCTGAATCAGGAACAGACCTCGGCCGCGGGTCGCCTCGTCCGGGGGCAGCGTCGCGGCACGGATTTGCACGGTGTCGGGGCCCGGGCCGAGGACGTCGAGACGGACGGCCCCCTCCGTGACGCTCCACGTCACCGTCACCTCGCCGGTCCCGTGTTCCAGTGCGTTCGCCGTGATCTCGCCCACGACGAGCAGGACGCTGTCCGCGAGATCGCCCGCGACGAGAGCGAGGTCTCGTTCGAGGTCAGACTGCGCAGCGACGGCGACGGCGGCGTCAGCGCCCGGTGCGAGGATGAAGCCGGGCATCGTCGTAGGCGCGCACGAGGGTGTGGCCGAGAAGGTACCGGACGGCGAGCGGCTGCACACTCGCCGGCACGCGCGGCGCGAGCCAGTGGACGATCCGGCCGAGGACGCGGGACGACGCGAGCGCATGACGGACTCCCGACGTGAGGACAGACTCCAGTCCCGCAACCTGCAGGATGCCTGGCGATCTGGCCTCGAGCCCGGGCAGCGTTCGGCCGAAAGACGCGAGGTTCGCGAGGACACGGTCCAGTGTCCCCGTGTCCGACAGGGCGACCGTCGCTCCGGATGCATGGAACCCGTCCGGAGCACGTTTGGCCAGCCGTGCGGCGAGCGCGAGATCCTCGCCGTACTCGACGTCTGCGTCGAACCCGCCGGCGTGCTCGATCGCGTCGCGACACACGGCGCACGCACCCGTCAGAAAGAATCGCCACGGGAGTCGGTCGCCCGGACGTGCACCCGGCGGAACCCCTCGACGGGCTCGGCGGAGATACTCGCCGTACGGGTCGTCCGCATATTCCGCCGAGACGAATCGGGCGACGGTCGCGGTCGCTCCGTCGCGGAGAACGGTGACGAACCGCTCGGCCGTGTCGGGCTCAGGAGCCACGTCCGCGTCCAGGAAGATCAGGACGTCGCCGTCTGTCGCGGCGATTCCAGTGTTTCGAGCGGCAGAGCGGCCGAGATTCGTGTCGTGCCGAACGGCGCGGGCGCGGGGTTCGGAGGCCAGCAGCGCGCCGAGCAGTTCAGCCGTTCCGTCGGTGGATCCGTCATCGACCCACACCCAGGCGTCGACGCCTCGAAGTGCGAGTGTCGCAGGCACGCTCGTCGGGAGCACGTGGGCTCCGTTGTAGACGGGGACGACGACACTCGTCATGTTGAAATGCAAGAACGGTTCATGGGCTGCGCCGCCGTCTCCCCTCTCGTCGCGGGCGGCGCACCCCAATCAGAGAACGACGAGGTCAGCCGAAAGCGGGGTCAGGTTGTCGGCTCCGTGCTCGCGAACAGCCACGACGTCCTCGGTGCGGATGCCGAACCGGCCAGGCAGGTAGACGCCGGGCTCGACGGTGACGGTCGCGCCGAGCGGGAGCACGTGATCGGCCTGCCCCGAGAGCCTCGGCCACTCGTGGACCTCGGTCCCGACGCCGTGGCCGAGGCTGTGCGAGAAGGCCGCGGCCAGGCCCGCCTCCGCGAGGACGGCGCGGGCGGCGGCGTCGACGTCGGCACCGGAGACGCCGGCACGGATGGCGGCGATGCCGACCGTCTGCGCGCGCCCGACCGCCGCGTATGCCCGACGCGCCTCGTCGCCCGGCTCGCCGACGGCAACGGTCCGCGTGAGGTCCGAGCAGAACCCGTCCAGAATGCCGCCGACGTCGATCACGACGAGGTCCCCCGCCTCGATGGCCTTGTCAGACGGCCGTGCGTGTGGCAGTGCTCCGCGTGCTCCCGACGCGACGATGGGCTCAAACGACATCGCGGAGCAGCCGGCGCGGAGGTGGCGCACGACAAGCTCGGCCGCGATTTCGTGCTCCCGCGTTCCGACGCGGACGAGCGGGAGCACGGACGTCAGGATCTCGCATGTCAGCGCCTGCGCCCGGCCGACGGACGCGATCTCGGCGTCCGTCTTGGTCGCCCGGGCCCGAGCGAGCAGGCTGTCGACGGGGACGAACGTGACGCCTGGTATTTTGCAATAACGGTCCAGTATCGAGACCGTCATCGTGTCCCCCTGCACGGCGACGCGCCGCGCCGACCCGAGCAGACTGGCCGAGGCGACGAACGCCGGCAGCGCGTCCTGCGTGATGTGGACCGTCGCGCCCGTCACCTCTTCCGCCGCCTGCGTCGTGTAGCGCCCGTCCGTCACGAGGTGCGCGGCACGCTCGGTCACGACGAGCACGCCGTTGGAGCCCGTGAACCCGACTGCCCACGCGACGTCCGGCCCGTACGTCACCAGGCACGCGTCGCATCCGTGCTCGGCCGCGAGCGTCCGGATGGTGTCGATCCGCGCCCCGCTCGCTCCTCCCTGTTCGCCGCGGGTCCCCGTCATCGCTTCGTGGTGTAGTTGGGCGATTCCGACGTGATCGTGACGTCGTGCGGGTGGCTCTCGCGCAGGCCGGCCGACGTGATGCGGACGAACCGGGCGCGCTCCTGGAGGTCGGCGACGGTCGGCGTGCCGCAGTAGCCCATCGCCGCGCGGAGTCCGCCGACCATCTGGTACGCGATCTCGGCGAGCGCGCCCTTGTACGGCACGCGCCCCTCGATCCCTTCCGGGACGAGCTTGCCCAGGTCGTCCTCGGCGTCCTGGAAGTAGCGGTCTTTGGAGCCGGCCGCCATCGCGCTCAGCGAGCCCATGCCGCGGTAGTTCTTGTAGCGACGGCCCTCGTAGAGGACCGTCTCGCCCGGTGCCTCCTCGACGCCGGCGAAGAGGCCGCCGATCATGACGGTGTCGGCGCCGGCGGCGAGCGCCTTGGGGATGTCGCCGGTCTGCTTCACACCGCCGTCGGCGATGATCGGGACGCCGTGGGGGCGGGCCGCCTCGGCGCAGAGCATGATGGCCGTGAGCTGCGGGACGCCCACGCCGGCGACGACGCGCGTCGTGCAGATCGAGCCGGGCCCGATGCCGACCTTGACCGCGTCCGCGCCGGCCGCGATGAGGTCGGCCGTGCCCTCGGCCGTGGCGACGTTGCCGGCGATGACCTGGAGCTCGGGGTGGCGCGCCTTCACGCGCGACACCATCGCGAGGACGCCCGCCGAGTGGCCGTGCGCCGTGTCCACGACGACGAAGTCGACACCCGCCTCAACGAGCGCGTCGACCCGCTCGTCCGTGTCCGGCGTCACGCCGACGGCGGCGCCGACCAGCAGGCGGCCGAACGTGTCCTTGGCGGCGTTCGGGTGGCGCTTCTTCTTCTGGATGTCCTTGAACGTGATGAGCCCGCGCAGGACGCCGGCCTCGTCCACGACCGGCAGCTTCTCGATCTTGTGCAGCTGCAGGATGTCCTCAGCTCCGTCGAGCGTCGTCCCGACGGGCGCGGTGACGAGGCCCGAGCCGTCCGGCCCGCCGGCCGTCATGACGTCGCCGAGCGGCGTCGCGTTGGACGGCTGGAAGCGCAGGTCGCGGTTGGTCACGATGCCGACGAGGCGGCCGTCGCCGTCCACGACCGGGATGCCGCCGATGGAGTAGCGGGCCATCCGCTCGCGCGCGTCGCCGACGGTGTGCTCGGGGGCCAGCACGACCGGGTCGAGGATCATGCCGGACTCCGAGCGCTTCACCCGGCGTACCTCACGGGCCTGGAGCTCGGCCGGCATGTTCTTGTGCAGGACGCCGACGCCGCCCTCGCGGGCGATCGCGATCGCGAACGTCGCTTCGGTCACCGTGTCCATCGCCGCCGAGACGAGCGGGACCGCGAGCCGGAGCGTCCGCGTGAGTCGCGTCGACGTGTCGACGTCGCGGGGCATCACGTCTGAGCGGCCGGGGATGAGCAGGACGTCGTCGAAGGTGAGCCCTTCGTAGGCGATTTTGGACATCGGGTTGAGAAGTTGAGAGGTTGAGAGGGAATGCGAAGGTGCGCGTGCCCCGGAGTGATGAGGCGACGGGTTGTCCTCTCAACCCTCAACCTCGTCACCTCTCACCCCCCGTATACGATCGCCTTGAGCTTGACCTTGCGGCGCAGCGCGTTGACCTCGTGCGGGTGGAGCGCGCGCCACTTGCCGCGGCGGAGGCCGTCGAGGGTGAGGCCCGCGTAGGCGATACGCTCGAGCGCCTCGACGCGCGTGCCGATGGCCTCGATCATGCGGCGGACCTGCCGGTTGCGGCCCTCGTGGAGGCCGATCGCGACGACGGTCCGGTCGGACGACAGGAACTGCGCCTGGTCGGCACGAGCGAGACCGTCGTCGAGCATAACGCCTCGTGTGAGGCGGTCGAGGTCATCGTCGCTCAGCTGGCGCTCGGTCGTGCAGAGGTAGAGCTTGACGGTCTCGTAGCGCGGGTGCATGAGGCGGTGCGCGAGGTCGCCGTCGGTCGTGAGCAGGAGCGCGCCCGACGTGTTGCGGTCGAGGCGGCCGACCGGGAAGAGGCCGGAGAGGGTATCCTTCGGCAGATCCAGGAGGTCCATCACCGTGCGGCGGTCGCGCTCGTCGCTCGTCGTGGTGATGGCGCCCGTGGGCTTGTTCATCAGGATGTACGTCAGCCCGACCGGCCCGACCGGGTGACCATCCACGGTGACGCGGTCGCCGGGGCCGACCTGCACGCCCATGCCCGTCTCGACCGTCCCGTTGACGCTCACGCGGCCGGCCGTGATGATGGCGTCGGCCTCGCGGCGCGACGCGATCCCGGCGCGGGCGATGTAGCGGTTGAGGCGGACGGGCTCGTCGCCCTGGAGCGCGCTCGGCGGGGCCGGCTCGGGACGCGGACCGGTCGGACGCGGGCCGGTCGGACGCGCGCCGGTCGGACGGCCGCTGTCGGGACGTCCGCCGGGGCCGCTACGGTTCGGGCCACCCGGGCCGCCGGGGCGCTGGCCACCGGGGCGCTGGCCGCCGTCGCGCGGCGGGCCGGAGCGGGGGACGTCGTGGTAGTCGTCGCCGCGGCCGCCGTCGTCGGTGCGCTCGGGGCCGCCCGGCTGGCCTGCGCCGGGCGAGCCCGGGCCAAAGCGGCGGTCGACTTGCTTGCGGCGGCGGACGGACGGGTCACCGCCGGCCTTCTTCTTGTTCGGGGGTGGCATCGGGTCGGGGTTCGGTCGTGGCGAGAAGGTCGGCACGTTCGCGCGCGAAGCGCGGGTCCGCAAGGAGTTCGTCGATCTCGCGCGGGCGCGGGAGTTCGTCGAGCGAGCCCAGCGCGAACTGGTCGAGGAAGCGGTCGGTCGTGCCGTAGAGCAGCGGCCGGCCGACGGTGTCGCTGCGGCCGGCGATGGCGACGAGGTCTTTTTCGAGCAGCGAGCGCAGCGCGTAGTCCGACCCGACGCCGCGGACGTGGTCGACTTCGGGCTTGGTTACGGGCTGCCGGTACGCGACGACGGCGAGGGTTTCGAGGAGCGAGCGCGAGAGCCGCCGCTCGTCCTCATTGGCAAACAGGACGCGCAGGAACGGCGCGGCCTCCTCGACGGTCGCCATGCGGTAGCCGCCGCCGTAGGTCAGAATCCGGAAGGCGCGGTCGGTGCCGTCGTACTCGGCGTTGAGGCGCGCGATGCTGGCCGCGACGCCGCCCGGGTCGACGTCCTCGCCCGTCAGTTCGCCGATCGTGCGGGCCACGTCGGCGTCACGGAGCGGGACGTCCGAGGCGAAGACGAGGGCCTCGACGGCAAAGTCGAGCTGTTCGAGCGGCGAGCGGGCGGGCGTCATGCGAGCGGCGTCAGGCGAGGACAGAGTCGGCTAGAGCTGGGTCTGCAAAGTCGGGCGGGGCGAGCTCGAGGGCGAAGTCTTCGGGCGCGGCTCCGAAGACGAGGCGGATGAGCTGCCGCTGCGCGAGGTCGAGCACGGCGAGGAAGGTCGTGATAACGAACGCGCGGCCCTCGCCGGCGACGAGCCGGGTGAAGGACGACGCACCCGCAGCGAGGCGCGCGAGGACAAACTCGCGCTGGACGTCGATGGCGAACGCCTCCCGTTCGACCGTGTGGCGGTCGGGCTCGACGGGTGCCGACCGCTTGAGGGCGGTGCCGAGGGCCGACATGAGGTCGAAGAGCGTCACCCGGAAGGTCGTCTCTGCGGGCTCCGCGAACCGCTCGCGCTCGTCCTGCCGGCGGTGAAAGAGGCGCTGCCGCGCCTCGAAGCGCCCGCCCAGTACCTCGGCCGCCTCCTTGAAACGGACGTACTCGAGCAGTCGCTCGACGAGCTCGGCGCGCGGGTCGATCGGCTCGCCGTCCTCGCCCGTCTCGGCGCGCGGCATCAGCATCCGCGTCTTGATCTGGATCAGGAGCGCGGCCGTGTAGATGAAGTCGGCGGCGGCGTCGAGGTCGAGCGCGTCGCCCTGCCGGGCGAGGGCGTCGAGGGCGCGGACGGCCTCGAGGTACTCGTCCGCGATGCGCGCGATCGGGATGTCCTGGATGTCCAGCTCGTCGCGGCGGACGAAGAAGAGCAGCAGGTCGAGCGGCCCCTCGAACTGGTCGAGCGTGACGCGGAACATCAGCGCGCGGGCGGGCCGGTCCGCCACGCGGCACGGCGCTCCATCTGGTCCGCGTGGCGGTGGACATGCCCGGCGAGCCCGGCCAGGACCGCGGCGCCGCGCAGGCGCACGGCGGGCAGGGTCGGGAGCCCGACGCGGACCGGGGCCGTGTGGCGCGCGCGCGCAGCGAGGGCGAGAAAGCGCGCCATGTCGGATTCGAACGCGGCCCGCTCGGCCGCGACGTCGAGCGCGGACGCGGCCGGACCGGACGCCGGCGGCTTCATCGTGCCGAACGTCTTGACCGACCGGCCGGACGGACCGACGACGCGCACGAACAGACGGCCCACGAGCCCGAGTGCGACGTCGCCGGCGGCATCGCGGTCGGGCGCGGCGGCGTAGGCCCGCTCGAGCGCCGGCAGGGAGTCGGACGCGAGCTGGTTGAGGTGCCGGACGACCTCGGCCGCGGACCACACGTCGGGCGCGGGCTTGCGGTTGGCGTCGGCGTCCGAGAGGCCGTCGAGGAGAATCGTGACCCGGTCCCGGCCGGAGCGGAGCCGGGCGGCGATGTCGTCGAGCGTCATGAGCGTCGGAGGCGGACCGCGAACGCGCCGTCCGTCCCGTGGACGTGCGGGAGCGCGCGCAAGACGGCGCCGTCGAGCATCGCGGCCGGCACGCGGTCGCCGACAGGCTCGACGGCCCAGCCCGGCGTGCGCGCGAGGAAGTCGGCGACGCGGTCGTCGTTCTCGATCCGGTCCACCGAGCACGTCGAGTAGACGAGGCGGCCGCCGGGGCGGACGAGCGCGGCCGCGGCGTCGAGGAGGGCGTCCTGGACGTGCGTCAGCTCCTCGGTGCGCTCCGGCGTGAGGCTCCACCGCAGGTCGGCGCGCTTGGCGAGCACGCCCGAGCCCGAGCACGGCGCGTCGAGCAGGACGGCGTCGAAGTCGGGCTCGACCTCCCACTCGGTGAGGTCGGCCGAGACGACGTCGAGCGCGACGTGCTGGGCGGCGGCGGCCTGCGCGACGAGGCGCGACTTGGCGGCGTTGACGTCGAGCGCGGTCACGTGTGCGCCGCGGAGCGCGGCGTAGACGGCCTTGCCGCCCGGCGCGGCCGTGGCGTCCAGGACGCGCTCGCCGGGCTGCGGGTCGAGCGCGCGGACGACCAGACCCGCCGCCTCGTCCTGCACCGCGCACAGGCCGTCGCGGACGAACCCGGCGCGGAGGACGGGCTGGAGCGTCTGCGTCGTCACGAAGTCGCCGAGCCACTGCGACGCGTCGGCGCTCGTCCCGAGCGCCGCGACGTCGCGGCGGAAGGCTTCGCGGGCGGCTTCGGGCCCAGACTCGGAGACGGCCTCGCGGGCGGCAGCGGTCACGCGGAGGCCGTAGACCGGCGCGCGGTTGTCGTGGGCGAGCAGCGCGAGCGTCGCGTCCTCGCCGAAGGCGGCCAGCCAGCCGCGGACGAGCGCGGTCGGGTGCGAGTGGCGCACGGCGAGATCGTCGGCCCGGTCGCCGGTGGACGGCTCGGGCAGATCATTGAGGCGGCGCGAGAGCCCGCGGAGGACGCCGTTGACGAGCCCGACGGCGCCGGCGTGGACCTCGCGGCGGGCGAGCGTCACCGTCTCGCTCACGGCCGCGTGCGGCGGCGTCCCCCGCACGACGAGATCGTAGGTGCCGAGGCGCAGGATCTGGAGCAGCGGCGGGTCGAGGCGCGCGAGCGGCCGCGAGACGACGTGCGAGAGCAGGAAGTCCAGCCAGCGCCGCTGCCGCGTGACGCCCGCGACGTAGTCCGACGCGCGCCGCGCGACGTCCGGCGCCGTCGTGTCCCGGTCGGCCCGGCCGGCCACGCGGGACACGAACGCGCCGTCGGTCTCGATGCGGAGCAGGTGCGCCAGGGCGACGTCGCGGGCGGTGAGGGCGGTGAGGGCGGTCTCGGTCATGCCGCAATCTACCGAGCGCGCCGGGGCCGCCGGCCCGCAAACCGGCCGCCGGCCGCAGACGCGTCGAGCGCGCGGACGAGGTGCTCGGCGCAGTGCCGGAGCGGGTCCACCGCCGGCGCGACGGGCGGCGTGTAGATCAGGTCGAGGTCCTCGGCGAGGTCGCGCGCCGTCGCGCCCAGCCGGACGAGCGGCACGAGGACGTCGGCCCGCAGGATCGCGCCCTCGCGCCCGACGAGTTGCCCGCCGAGGATCCGTCCCGACCCGCGCTCGGCGACGAGGCGGACGTCGAGCGGGGTCGCGCCGGGCATCTGCTTCACGCGGCTGAGGGCGCGCACCTGCACGCAGACGGCGTCCAGCCCGGCCTCGCGCGCCTCGGGCTCGGTCACGCCCACGGACGCCGCCTCGACGCCGAACGCGCGCACGCCGACCGCGCCGGTCACGCCGGCGAACGTCGCCGATCCGCCGCAGGCGTTGCGCGCCGCGACGCGGGCCGTCTGCCGGCCCGTCGGCGCGAGCGGCCACACGAGACGCGTGCCGTCGACCGGGCGCAGGACTTCGGCGGCGTCGCCGCACGCCCAGACGGTGCGCGCGGACGTCCGCATGCCGGCATCCGTGCGAATGCCGCCACTCTCGCCGATGACGAGCCCGGCCGACCGGGCCAGTTCGGTCCGCGTCTCGACGCCGACCGCCACGACGAGCGCCTGGCAGCCGATAATCTCGCCCCGGTCCGTCGTGACGGACGCGATCCGGCCCGAGGCGTCGGTGCGAACGCCGGTGATGCGCTCGGCGCGGACGGCGACGCCGGACATCCGCACGGCGTCCTGCATCTGGACCGTTACCACGGCCTCGAAGCCGGTCGGGAGCACGCGGCCGCCCGGGTCGAGGATCGTCGCCCGGAGCCCGCGGTCGCGGACCGCCTCGGCGATCTCGAGCCCGATGTAGCCGCCACCGGCCACGACGACGTGGCGGACGTCTTCGGTATCGAGCCACGCCCGCATCGCGTGCGCGTCGTCCAACTGGCGGAGCGTGAACACGCCGGCTGCGTCCTCGCCCGCCACGCCGAGTCGCCGCGCCCGCGCGCCCGTCGCCAGAATGAGGCGGTCGAACGCCTCCTCGCGCGTGCTGCCGTAGTCGAGCGCGTCGACTGTCAGCCGGCCACGGGACACGTCCACGGACGTCACGCGGTGCCGCACGTGCACCTCGACGCCCTTCGTGCGAGCCAGCGCCTCGGGCGTCAGCACTTCGAGCGACGCGCCCGGCGTGAGCGTCCGCCCGACGTAGTACGGCATCTCGCACGCCCCGACGGAGACGTGCGGCGACTGCTCGAACAGGACGACGTCCGCTCCGAGACGTGACGCCTCGGCGGCGGCGGCGGGTCCGGCGGCGAGGCCTCCGATGACGGCGATGCGCATAGAGTGGGTTCGGGGTGCGGGGTACAGGGTACGGCTGCTCAAAGTCTAACCGAGGGCCGGACCCTCGCCGCACGCGCCTCGTACCCCGAACCCCGAACCTCGTACCCCGAATGACGCTCGACCACGTCGGCATCGCCGCCGCCTCGCCCGCTGCCCGCACCCTGTTCGCGGAACTGCTCGGGAGCACGCCGTACCGCACCGAGACCGTCGAGCGCGAGGGCGTCACGACCGTCTTCTTCGGCGACGGCGGCGTGCCGGACGCCGCGCCCAAGCTCGAGCTGCTCGAGACCGACGCCGCCGACTCGCCCGTCGGACGCTTTCTGGCGAGCCGCGGGCCGGGCGTCCACCACCTCGCCTTCGAGGTGCCGAACCTGGACCGCGCCCTGACGCGCGTCGAGGCGCTCGGGATGCGCCTGCTCGGCGAGCCGCGCGCCGGGGCGGACGGCAAGCGCATCATCTTCCTCCACCCCAAGGACACGGCGGGCGTGCTCGTCGAACTCCTCGAAACGCCGCGGATGCCGCGCGAGACGGTCCACGTGCCCGTCGGCGGCGGCGTCGAGGCGGGCGGGACCGTCGCCGTCCAGGTCTCCGGACCAGCCGACGCGCCCGCGCTCGTCGTGCTCCACGGCGCACTCGGGTCGACGGGCCTGGAGACCGACCGCCTCGTCCGCTTCTGGGAGCGCCGCTTCCGCGTGCTGGCCGTCGACCTGCGCGGCCACGGGGCATCGTCCCCACTCGCGTCCGCGCCAACGTGGGCCGAGTGCGTCGACGACGTCGTGCGGGTGACGGCGCACCTCGGCGTGGACCGCTTCCGGCTGTTCGGTTTCTCCATGGGCGGCGGCGTGGCCCTCGCGACGGCCGCGGCACTGGGCGAGCGCGTCGAGCGGCTCGCCGTCCACGGCGTCAACGTCCGCTGGACGCGGGACGAGGTCGAGGCGATGGTCGGGCCGATGCGCGACGTCGCCGCGGCCTTCCCGTTCTGGGCGACGCGCCTCGCCGAGACGCACGGCGAGCGCTGGCCCCTCCTCGCCGAGCAGGTCATGGCGTTCACCGCCCGCCTCCCAGACGAGCACATGACGTTGGCATCAATACATGCAATAACGGCCCCGACGCTCATCTCCCACGGCGACGCCGACCGCTTCTTCTCGCTCGACCATCCCCTCGCGCTCCGCCGCGAGATCCCCGACGCCCGCCTCTGGGTCCTCCCCGGCCTCGACCACCCCATCCAGGGCGTCGACGCCGAGGCCTTCGCCCGCACCACCGGCGACCACCTCGCCGGCGAGCGCAACCACTAGCCGGCGGCGCAACCAACCCCTCCCCTCGAGGAGGTGGCCGCGCCAGCGGCCGGAGGGGGTCGCGCGCCAGGCCTCCCGCTACCGCGCCACCGTCACCCGTCGCACCGCGGACGCCGCGCCCGCCGTCACGCGCACGACGTACACGCCCGGCACCAGACCCTCCGCGCCCAGCCCCACCACGTGCTCCCCGGCCGACCACGCGCCGTCCACGAGCACGGCCACCTGACGCCCGAGCACGTCGTACACCGCCACGCGCACCGGCCCCGCCTCGGCCAGCGTCACGCGCACCGTCCCGCCCGCCGAGACCGGATTCGGGCGTACGTCCAAGGCGATAGCGGACTGTGTAGAAGCCGCCCCATCGCCAGCGACAGGCCGAGGGACGTCGTACAGCATCACGTTGGGAGACGTGACGCTGCCAGCGAACTGGAACCCTCCGACCAGCACGAGGTCGCCGTCCGGATTCAAGGCGAGGCCGCTTACGTAGTCGTCCGGACCCGTCCCAAGACCTGACCAGCCCGCCCCGTCCCATTGTGCCACGTGCGACCCACCCGCTAATCTGAAATCACCTCCGGCGTATACGCGCCCGCCACCCGCCGTCAACGTAGAGACCAAGTAGCCCAGACCATCGTCAGCGTTCATCATGAGAGGCTCCCACGTCTCAGATGCCGACAGCCACCGTGCGATGTATCTCGACGGGTGTCCGCCTGCTTGTCGGAAGAACCCGCCGACGTAGACGCTCCCATCCTCCGCTGCCGCCAGAGCATACACCGCCCGGTCAACTCCGTTGGCGGTCCCCGTCCCGAGCGCGACCCACCCTCCAGTCTCTGGCACCCACCGCGCGACCCGGTTCGCCGCGACGCCGCTGGCCGCGGTGAACTCGCCTCCGACGTAGATACCGTTTGGCCCGACGGCCAGCGCGCGCACGACCTCGTTGACGCCGTTCGCGGTGCCCGACCCGAGCGCCTCCCAGGTCGCGGTCTCTGGCATCCACCGCGCGACCTTGCTCGCCGGCTTCCCACCTGCTTCCGTAAAGACGCCCCCGACATACACGCTTCCGTCTCCAGCGACGGCAATCGCATACACACTGCCGTTGAGCCCATTCTCAACACCGACTCCCAGAGATTCCCACGTGCGCGTGGAGGAAATCCACCGCGCAAGAAACCGGGCAGGGCCGTCCCCCGCCCACGTGAAGGAGCCGCCGACATACACGCTCCCGTCCGGCGCGACGGCCAAGGCGATGACCTTTCCGTCCACCCCTGATCCGAGCGCCTCCCACAAGCGGGTCGTCGGGTCTCGCCGCGCGACGCGACTTGCAGCGACTCCACCTGCCGCGCCGGTGCCGGCTGCCCGTGCAGGTAGCCTTGCACCGCGTCGCAAGCGTGCTGGGTCAAAAAGCGTTGCTGCTGCGCCGTCTCGACCCCTTCAGCCACCACGCGCAGGCCCAGCCCGTGCGCCAGCGCAATGGTGCCCAGCACGATCGCCGCATCATCGGCGTTGCTCGTCATATGCTGAATGAAGGACCGGTCGATCTTCAGTTCATGGATCGCAAAGCGCTTCAAGCGCGACAGCGACGAATAGCCGGTGCCGAAGTCATCGATCGAAATCTGCACGCCCAGGGCGGACAGTTCGTCGAACAGCAGCACCGCCGCGTCG
>JBBSUZ010000009.1:0-24562 GCA_038233965.1 Rhodothermales bacterium
AGGCGCTCGCGCTCGGCCTGTTCTGGCTGCTCTACCGCTGGACCGGGTTCTTCAAAGACGAGCTCAGCCCGCTCCACTGGTGGAGCTGGCCGCTCCTGTTCGTCGCCGACGACTTCGCCTACTACTGGTTCCACCGCATCAGCCACGGGTGCCGGTTCTTCTGGGCGAGCCACGTCGTGCACCACTCGTCGGAGCACTACAACTTCTCGACGGCGCTCCGCCAGACGTGGACGGGCACCGTCACCGGCACGTTCGGCTTCTGGCTGTGGCTGCCGGTCCTGGGCTTCCACCCCATCGCCGTGCTGACGATGCAGTCGGTGAGCTTGATCTACCAGTTCTTTATCCACACTGAGACGGTCCGCACCCTGCCGCGGCCGGTCGAGTGGCTGTTCAACACACCGTCGCACCACCGCGTCCACCACGGCTCGGACGTCGACTACCTCGACATGAACCACGGGGGCATCCTGATCGTGTGGGACCGGCTGTTCGGCACGTTCCAGCCCGAGCGCCAGCACCCGACGTACGGCCTGGTGACGCCACTGGAGACGTACCACCCGGTCCGCATTGCCTTCCACGAGTGGGCGGACCTAGCCCGCGACGTGCGCGGGGCGCCCGGCTGGCGGGCGCGGCTGGGCTCCCTGTTCGGCCCGCCCGGCTGGAGCCACGACGGCTCGCGGCTGACCACCAAGCAGTACCGCGCCCAACTCGACGCCGAGCGCGCAGCGGAGGACCCGACGCCATCGACCCGGTAGGGTTGTCGTGACCCAGCGCAAGGCCGCCCACACGGCCCCCCCTCGTTCCCCCGTGCGTCTGTGTGGTGACGGGGACACCGGCCCATACGGTGACGGCCCACACGGTGACGGCCCCCGTCTCCGCGAGTCTCCGGGTCCCGGTCTGACCACCCTCATGGTCGGCGATCCCGGACGCGCTGCCGTGGACGCCGTCCTCTAGGGCTCGAGTCGGCGCACCGCCTGAGCGGCACGACCCGCTCAAGTCCTAGGCGGCGGCCTCGACCTGCTCCTTTATCGCCCGCAGCACCGCGTACATGTAGCCCTGCCACAGCGGGCGGGCGACGGCCCACAGCACCGGACGCGCCAGCGGCGAACGCGGCTCGAATGCATATCGCCAGCGGATGGCGGTCGCCCCGCCCGGCACGTCCTCGAACCACCACTCGCCCCGCGCCGCCGTCGTGAGGAACCGGACCGGGCCGGTGAGGTCGCTCACGCGGTACGCGAAGTAGCGCGGGCGGTCGTAGTCGGTCAGCGCCTCCTGCGCCTCGCTCCCGTCGGAGAGCCGGATGGTCCGGGTCTGGCCGACGGCGTCCCACGAGCCGGTCTGGTCGGTGACGGCGACGATGGCGGGGAGCGGCCCGAAGCCGCGGAAGACGGAGGGGAGGTCGATGGGGACGACGCGGGCGAACGCCGCTGCACGCGGGACCGCGATGGTCGTGCGGGCTTCACAGACAACAGCGCTCATCGTAGAGGGGTGGTTGGCGATAGAGTACGACGGTTCACTCCACCCGCGCCGGCCATCCCAGCTTGGACACGACCGGTACCCAACGCACGCTCAGGCGTGGCCTCGCTCGGCGACGATGAGCATGGCCTGACCCAGCAGACCTGCACCGGCAGACGCGGAAGAACGTCCGCCGCGAGCAGGCCCGCTCAGGAGGCGCGGAACTCCGGCGGGCGCTTCGGACTCGCCTCGGCGAGCGCGCGCCGCGTGCCGTCGGCGTCCAGGTCGGCGCCGTAGACTGGCGAGCCCGGCTGCTGGCGCCACGACTCGTCCAGCCCGCCGGCGTCGACCGCGTCGAAGCCGAGCGCGTCGACGAGGCGCATCGCGACGGCCTTGGCCTCGCCGTCGCCGGCGACCGGGAGCGCGATGCGGCCGGACGTGCCGGCAGGCTGCCCGAAGTCCATCAGATGCTGAGCCTGGATGTTGTTGAACGCCTTGACCACAGGCCGGCCGAGCTGGCGCTCGACCCAGCGGCTCTCCGGCATCCCAGCCTCGATCTGCTCGATGCGGCCGTCGCGCTGCGGGTAGTAGTTGCCGGTGTCGATTACGACCGTCGCGTCCGGCACGCCGGCAAACAGATCGTCCGGCAGCTCTGGGACGCTGCGCTCGGGGATCGTCACGATGATGAGGTCCTGGCCCTGCGCGGCCTCATGGACAGACGACGCCGTGGCGCCGGTCTGCTCGGCCAGATCGGTGAGCGTTCGGGGCCACGCGAGTTCGCGACTGAGACCTTGTGGCCGAGTGCGGTGAGACGGCGGGTGAGGGTGCCTCCGATCTGGCCGGCGCCGATGATTCCGATGTTCATAGTGATTGTAGTATCCCAGGGAGCACTCGGCGAGGCTCTCGGGCGACGTGGTGAACCGCGCCAACGCCTGCACGCCGCCGCTGTTCACGATGGGCGGGCGGAGAGGCGTTGGCGTGGCCGAGGGAACGAAGGAGAACATGGCGCCGGCGATGTCTTCGGAGTCCTCCTCTGCGAGATCGTCGACACGGCGCTCACGATGACCGGTGCCTTGGGCACCCACGCTTGGCGACCCCGGGGCTGTGCTGAATGGAACGTCGGGAGTGAGCCACGGCGTGCACCTGCTGCACTCTGTCCAAGCCGCAGTGGCTGCTCGTAGCCGGGCCCTTCAGCGCCTCCTACGTCCAGACACCGACGGAAAGCGCCGTTATCGAGGGTGCTCCGAATCCTCCGGACGGTTCGGACCCAGCTCCGCAGAGTCCTCCCGGCCTCTGTTTAGGCCACCAGATAGCGACGGAGCAAGGGGGAGGCGGCCGCCAATCGCCGCGTGACGACGTGCTCTGCGAGGCGCAGGATTTTCCGGGGGCCGTCCTGCCAGGTGTACAAAGGTCGGTCAGACTCTTGCAGGGGCTGGCCGGCCTGTTTTTCTGCATCAGTGGCCGCACCAGGCTGCCCCGCATGACATGGCCTGTCGATGGCCGCGAAGGCCTCGTGCGGCGTCAGATGCAGGATGTGTCACAGCCGGGACCGGCCGAGCCTCTGCCTCGGGGGGTCGAGCGACGAGCGGCTCCAGGAGAGTGGAAAGCGCCAAACGTGGGACAGTCGATAGCGCCATCGGGAGCGGCGGGCGGGCCCCCACAGGGGCGATACCTTCGGAACACACCGCTGCCCCGATGATGTACCCGCTGCTCGCTGTCGCCATCGTCGTTGCGTCCCTCGCGGGCCCGCCCAGTGACGTGCCCGTGCCCTACAGCCCGGTGCCCGCCGACGCCAACAGAGCACGCTGGGGCGAGTACGGCCACCGGCTCATCGGTCGGGCGGCAGCCGACGCGATCCCGGACGGCGCGCCCCCGTTCTTCCGCGCTGCGGCGGCCCAGCTCGCCTACCTCAACCCAGAGCCGGACCGGTGGCGGTCACGCGCCGAGCAGGCGCTCGACCCGGCCCTCGGCAACGCGACCGCGCCGGAGCACTACCTGGACATGGAGCTGGTCCCTGCACGAGCCCTCGGTGCCCCTGACCGCCTCGCCTTTGCCGACTCGCTCGGTCCAGAGCAGGATGTCGCGGCGGCCGGGCTCCTCCCCTACCGCGTCATCGAGCTCACCCAGCAGCTCCGCGTGGGATTCCGGCGGTGGCGCGCCGCGACGGACTCGACCGAGCGGGCGTGGATCGAGGCGCGCATCGTCGACGATGCCGGGATCCTCGGGCACTACGTCGCTGACGGCTCGAACCCCCACCACACCACCATCCACCACCACGGGTGGGTGGGCGCGAACCCTCGGGGATTCTCGACGGAGTCGGGGATCCACAGCCTGTTCGAGGGCGGCTACGTCGTCACCCACGTTGAGCTGGCGAAGGTGGAGCGGGCGATGGGCGCGCCGCCCCGAGACGTTGGGGAAATCCGAGCGGCCGTCTGGACGTACCTCGGCCAGACGCACGCGCTCGTCGAGCGGCTCTACGAGCTCGACCTGGAGGAGCCGTTCGGTCGCACGACGACCGGGGCAGACCATGAGGCGTTCGTCGTGGAGCGGCTGGCAGCCGGGGCGGAGATGCTCCGGGACCTGTGGTGGACGGCGTGGGTGAGCAGCGCCTCCGGCGAGTAAGCCGAGTGCTCTGTCCAGTCACTATTGACGGGTCCGGTTTCCTCAGACGTTCCCGATAAAGCTCCCCTCCTGACCGCGCAGCGACGGCGCAGCCCACAGGAGGGGCCGGGGGTGGTGGATCGGGTCGAGCACCTCCCTGTCCCTAGCAGTTTGCTGCAGCACGAGCGCGGACGCTTTCGATCGGGAAGCCTCCGCGCTCCCGTTTAGCGGACGACCACAACAGGCACGACGGCCTGGTTCTCGCCCGCCTCGACCACGACGCGGTACACGCCGGCCGCAAGTCCACCCACACCGACGACCACGTCGACCGGTTGGCCGGCCTCGGCCTGCTGATCCGCGAGCACGGCCACGCGGCGGCCGAGCGCGTCGACGAGCGTCACGACGAGGCGGGCGGATGCGGCCGGCGTCACGCGGATCGACGTCTGCCTCTGGACGGGATTCGGTCCCGTCCGCTCGACCGCGAGCCCGCCGCGCGTGTCCGGCCGCGCCCCGACGCGGGCGGCGCAGTCGCCGGCCAGCGTCCAGCCGACGTCAGCGAGGATGGCGCAGACGGACGTGCCGGGCTCGGCGATGGCCTCGCCGCGGGCCAGGAACGGCGTCATCAGGCCGTCCGGAGTCGATGCCGCGTAGGTGCGCTCGTCGAGGTGCGAGTACGACGCGCCCTCGTCCCACGCCGAGGGCGCGTAGAGCGGGGCCGGCGCGGCCGTCGCCTGCCGCAGGGCGGGCCCGTCGAAGGCGACGGCGTTGCTGCGGAGCGCGTTGGCCAGCGCGACCGACCGGTCGGGGAAGGCGCGAGCGTCGAGCAGCGGGACGTCCCCGGCCTCGGTCCACCGGTCGAAGGCGTACGGCCCGCGCGTGCGCGTCGGCGCCCCGACGTAGCCGAGCCCGTCCACGACCGCGAGTGCACCGATGAGGCCGAGGCCGTGCCCGATCTCGTGCAGCACGACCGTCGCGAGGTCGTAGCGGTCGGGCGGCGGCAGCGTCGCCGGGTCGAGGTGCCAGCCGCCGAAGTCGCGGTTGAACGAGCCCGAGATGTCGGGGTCGGACGGCGCCAGGTCGACGCCGGCGAAGGCGTTGGCGAGGGCCGTCGGATACCACGTGTCGCGCAGCGGCGCGCCGGCCGTGTTGCGGACGAGGTAAGGACCGGCGGAGCCGAGCGTCGTCGAGGCGAGGCCCTCCCACGTCGCGAGGATGCGGATCGGGACGCGCGAGGCGATCCGGCAGGACCAGACGTCGACGGCCGCCTGAAACGCGGCGCGGGCATCGGCCGGGAAGCCGACGTACTCGACGACGAACGTCGCCGTCCGCTCGGACGCCGGGCACGCGGCGGGCCGCGCGACGCCGCGCAACGCGCTCGGGGCGGGCTGCGCGGCGGGCGAGTCGGCCTCCAGCTGGCACGCGAGGACGGGCCCGGCGGATTGCGCGGCGACGGGTGCCGTCGCCCACAGAAGGAGCAGGGCGGCGAGGCGCCGCCTCACGCCCCGCCCACGCGCGCGAGCGCCGTCTTCGCGCGCTGCTCGAGGCTCGTGTGGTAGTCGTAGCCGCCCGGGACGGCGAGGGCCGCGCGGTAGGCCGTCCGCGCCTCGGCCGTCTCGCCCGCCTTTTCGTGGATCTCGCCAGCGTGGTAGAGGCTCCACGGGCCCCAGCGCGCGAGCGGATCGCCGGGGCGGGCGGCGGCGAACGCGTAGTGGCGCAGCGCCTCGGCGCCGTCGCCCTTCGCCTGGTAGGCGCGCGCCGTCCGGAAGGCCGCCTCGGCGCGGTCGGTGTCGGTCAGCGCGGCGTCCGTGAGGATGGGCTGGAGCGTCCGGATGGCGAGATCGAGGCGGTTGCTGTCGTAGGCGTTGCGGCCGAGCAGGAGCGTGCGGTCGGTCGGCGTGAGCGGCGTCGCGCGGCGGAGGGCGGCCTCGCGGGCGGCCGAGAGATCGGAGTCGTAGTCGCGCGCGGCGCGGACGCGGGCGTAGAGCGTCTCGGCCGTCCGGCGGTCGCCCGTCAACTCGGCCGCGAGGCCGGCGTGGAGCGTCGCCTGCGCGAGCAGACCCTTGCCGCGGAATGTCCGCGCGTAGCGGCTGAGCAGCGGGAGCGCCTCCGCAAACTTGTCCTGCCGGAAGAGCGCCATGCCGAGGTCAGCGTCGACGTACGGGAAGGCGCCGGCGCCCGGGCGGGCGAGGGCGGCCGCAGCGCGACGGAGGTCGGCCTCGGCCTCGACCGCGCGGCGATCCGTCAGCAGGTAGAAGGCGCGCAGGTAGGCCAGGACGGGGCTTTCCGGGTGCGCGGCCGTCGTCAGGCCGAGGCGGTCCAGGCCGCCGGCACGGCGCTCGTTCAGCGTCACGTCCACGATCGCGAACGCCGCCGCCGACTCGATGGCTGCCATGCCCGATCCGGCCGCCGCGCGCCCGAGCTTGTCGATGCCGCTCGCGACGGTCCCGGAGAAGCCGAAGAGACGGCCGAGCCAGCGGTACTTGGACGGGATCGAGCCCGCCGACGCCTCGCACACGCCCTGCCCGAAGAGGGCGTCGGGGAGCGTCTCGGGCAGCGCGCGGAACTGCCCGCAGGCGTCGCGGAAGGCGAGGCCGGCGCGCGTGTAGCGCTCCTCGCGGCCGAGCATCAGGGCGCGGTGCAGGACGGCCATCGCGCGCATCAGCCGGCCCTCGGGCGTGTCGGGCAGGCGCGCCGCGACGCCGCTCAGCGAGTCGCTCAGGGCGTAGAAGCGCTCGGGCAGCGGGTCGCGCTCTTCGGCGAGGGCCTGCCACAGGGCGACCGACTCAAGCCCGAACGCGCCGGCCGCGCTCGCGGGCTCGGTCCGACCGAGGTCGCCGAACGCCTGCCGGGCGGCGTCGAGGCGGTAGGCCAGCAGGTCGGAGCGGCCGGCCTCCCACAGGCGCGCGCCGGCGTCGGTCGCGATGCCGAGCGCCTGCCGCGCCTCGGGCGTCAGCGGCTCAGAGGGCGTGGCGCGCGCGGCGGACGTCAGGGCGAGGAGTAGAACGGCGAGACGAATCATCGGGACAGGAAGAGGACGGGGACGAGCGCGCCGACGAGGGTGCAGACGCCGTTGACGCGGTCGTTGGTGATGGCCGCCCAGCCGGCCGCGAGCGGGAGCCGAGTGCCGGCATCGGACGCGCGCTCGGTCAGCGTGCCGTCTGCGCGGCGGTAGCGGGCCTGGACGGTCGCGCCGAGGCCGGTATCGACCAACGCGCCAGCCACGCCGCCCAGTGCCACCGCGGCCGAGACGGGCCACGGCGCGAACGGCAGCGCGCACGCGGCGACGAACGACGCGCCCGCCACGGCGCCGAGCGTGCCCGCGAGCGACACGCCGCCCGACGTCCCGGGCGGGACCGGGCGGCCGAGTCCCATCCGCCGCGTCGGGCCGCCGACGAGCGTGCCGATCTCGGTCGCCCACGTGTCGGCCGCGGCGGCGGCGAAGGTGCCGAGGAAGCCGGCGTAGAGAAGACCCGACGCATCGGGCCAGAAGAGCGTGGCGGCGAGCAGCGCCGCGCCGATCCCGCCGTTGGCGGCGACCTGCGCCGCGTCGCGACGCGAGCCTTTGTCGGCGAGCGTCTCGGCCGTCGCCTTGCGCGCGCGGCCGACGCGCGAGAGCGCGCTCGACGCGACGTCGAAGGCCAGCGACGGCACGGCCCACGCCGCCCCGCCGACGGCGACGAGCAGGAAGGCGAGGACGCCACCGGCGAGCGCGCCCGAGAGGTCGAGCGAGCGGGCCCGGTAGGCCGCCGCGCCGAAGACGCCCCCGGCCACGACGCTCCACGCGACGAGCGCCGACGCGTCCGGCCGCGCGTCCAGAACGGCGAGCGGCACGACCACGCCGAGCACGATCAGCACGTTGTCCCATCCGCGCCGCCCCGACGCCTCGCACGCTGCACCGACGACGGCGACGGCGAACGCGCCCGACACGATCCGCCCCGCGTCCCAGTCGGTCAGCCACATCAGCATGCCGGCCGTGCAGACGGCCGCGACGACGGCGAAGGCGAGCGACCCCGCGACCGACTTCGTCGCCCCGGCGACCGTGTAGCGTCCCACCCGCCGCATCCGCATGCCGACGAGGCTGGCCGCCGGATCAGCCAGACCGAGGACGAGGAAGGCGGTTTGCAGGATGTAGACGCGGCTCGCGTCCAGCGTCCAGCACAGGAACAGCGCCCCGACGAGCGCGGCCGGGAACAGGACCGTCCCCAGGCTCGGCCGCTCGGCCCCGTGGATCGCGGGAAACCAGCGCCGCCGGAGGGCGACCGCGTTGGCGGCGACGAACCCCGCCGCCAGCACGTAGATCAGCGTCGGCGACGAGAACAGCGGCGGGCACAACGCCGTCGCGACGCCGACGCCGGCGTGGACGACGCGGCGCGTGTCCTCGGGCGCCCACCCGAGCCCCGCCCGGAGCCCCCCTCCCACCCCGACGGCCGCGAGAAGGACGCCGGAGAACAGAATCGAAGCGCCGAGGTCGGTCATAGAGAAAGGGTACGGGGTACACGGTTCAGGGTACGAGGGCCTTCGCCCAGCAGCACCTTGCACCCTGTACCCCGTACCCGGCGACGCCGCGCTCTAGCGCGGAATGTTCAGCGAGAGCGAGAAGCGGAGCTGGCCCGCGACCGCCGACTGCTCGGCGAGGGCGTAGATGTACGACATGTCCACGCCGATGAGGTTGTAGCGGATACCGGCGCCGGCCGTCAGGAACTGGCGGTTGCCGTTGGCCGGGTCCTCGAAGAAGTAGCCGCCGCGCAGCGCGAGCAGGTCGTTGTACCAGTACTCGAGGCCCGCGCCGAGCGTGAGCTGCTGGAGCGCGCCGAGCGAGCGGCAGGCCGTGTCGTTCGTGGTATCGGTGTCGGACGCGAACTGGGCGCACGTGCCCTGGCTGGCGCGCGTGTTGACCGTCCGCGCGCCCCACGACGAGAACAGGGCCTGGACCGGCGAGTCGTAGGAGCCAGCCGAGTCCCGGCGGACGAGGACCTTGTTGAAGTCGACGGCGAGCGTGATGCGGTTGAAGTCGTCGAGGCGCGTGTCGAGCGCAGCGCCGAAGCGGAGCGTGGTCGGGATGGCGTCCGAGACGCCCGAGCTGTCCGTGTAGGAGATGCCCGGGCCGAAGTTGGCGAGGCTCATCGCGAAGACGGGCCGCGACGACTGCCCGATGCCGAGGTTGGGGCCCTTGTAGATCACGCCGAGGTCGACGCCGTACGAGACGCCGGCCGTCGTCGTCGCGTTGCCGACGTCCTGGCCGCCGGTGAGGTTGGAGTAGATCAGGCGCGCGCCGGTGCCGACGGCGAGGTTCGATGTGATCTGCCGGCCGTACGAGAGGCCGGTCGAAAGCTCGAAGGACTTGAACTTGTTGAGCTCGTTGCCGAACTCGTCCGTCGCCTGCTGCTCGCCGAGGTTGAAGTAGGTGAGGTGCCCGCCGACCGTGCCCGCGCTGCCGAAGCTGTGCTTGGCCGCGAGGTACTCGTATGAGAGGTCCGCGCCGAGCGCGGGCAGCCACGGGGCGTGCGTGAACGAGACCTCGGTGCCGGACTGCTGGGCGAGGCCGGCGGGGTTCCAGAAGACGGCGGCGGCGTTGTCGGCGATGGCGACGCCGGTCATGCCCATGCCGGACGCGCGGCTGTCGGGCTCGATCTGGAGAAAGGGGACGGCCGTCGTGAGGACGATCGAGTCCTGCGCACGGGCCGGGGCGACGAGCGCGAGCGCTGCGAGAGCAGCGGCGGCACAGGGCGCGAAGCGGGAGGTCGGGGACATAGGGGAGGCCCGGAGGCGGTCGGTGGGGCGCAGCGGCTGCGCCACGGAAGAATGGGCGAGAGAGGCGGAGAGAGAGGCGCTCAGCGGATGATGGCGAGGCGCTCGACGCGCTCGATGACATCGGTCCCGGTCGCGCCGTCGGCTTCGATGCGGAGGCGGAAGAGGTAGATGCCCGTCGCGAGGCGGTCGAGGTCGTCGTCGCGGCCGTCCCACGGGATCTGGACGAGCCCGGCCGGCAGGACGCCCCCCGGCAACGCCTCGTCGCCCGAGATCGTGCGGATGGGGCGGCCGTTGATCGTGTAAATGCGGAGCTGGACGCGCGCCGGCGTGCCGGCGGGCTGGTTGTGCTCGAACGTGAAGCGCGTCGGGCCGGACGTCGGGTTCGGGTACGGGTAGAGGTTCGAGACCGTGAGGCCCTCGGCGTCCGAGACGCGGAAGCTCACCTCGGCCGTGTTCGAGTTGTTGACGGCGTCCCACGCCGTCAGGCGGGCCGTGTGCAGGCCGGGCGCGAGGCGCTGGAGCGGGAAGCGGACCGTCCCCGAGCGGTACGTGTCGAGGTCGCCCGAGAAGTAGCGCCCGACGTCGACCGCGCCGGCCTCGTCGCCGTCGATGGTCAGCAGGATCTCGTGGCCGACGCCCGCGCCGACCGTGTTGATGCCGGACACGTCCGAGAGGCGCGCGATGAGGACGGGGCTGGGGCTGGTGAGGCCGCCCGAGACGAACGTCGTGTCGCCGAGGAAGAGGCGGACCTCGGGGCCCGTCGCGTCGTCGGGGCGCGTGCCGGCCGTGGCCGAGACGACGGGCCGGCGCGACTGCCCGGCGGCGTCGGATGCGCCCGCGAGGCCGTAGACGAACACCTTGGCAGGCAGGCCCGAGTACGAGACGTCCTGCGGGACCCGGAACGTCGCCGAGAACTGGCCGCCGGTGACGGTCGCGCGGCCGGCGTAGATGCGGTCCGTCTGCTGGGTGTAGGCGCGGCCCGGCAGGTACACGCCGAGCGTGTACGGGAACGGCGTCTGCGGCATGACGACGCGGCGGTAGGCGTCGAACACCTCGACGTCCACGACGCCCGAGAAGCCGACGTCGGGCGTGCCGTCGGGGCGCAGGACGCGGCCCGAGACCGTCGCCTCGTCGTAGGCCTGGAGCACCGGCGGGGCGTCGATGTCGACGCCGCCGCGCGGCAGCCCGATCCGCATCGCGGGGTCGCCGAGCAGGTTGAACTTGCGGTTGTTGAGCGACGACCCGCTGGCCGTGTTCTTGGTCCGGAACAGGGCGTCGCCGAGGCGGCGCGGGAGGCCGCCGGGCTCGCGCAGGAGCATCTGCTCGGTCAGGGCGACGTTGAGGCCGAAGTTGTTGTCTCCCGACGGCTGGTCGCTCGTGTAGACGACGCGGACGGTCGTGAACATGGCGATGCCGCCGCCGTCGGGGCGCAGCAGGACTTCCTCGGCCATGCTCTGCCCGACGTCCTGGTCGAACTTGCCGAACGAGCACGTCGCGGTGACGAAGATGCTCGGGCGCGTCGTGTTGGTGAGCGCGTTGAGGACGTCCTGGGTGAAGTAGCGCTCGTCGCCGAGGTTCTCGGGGGAGCCGTGGCCCGAGTAGTTCCAGATCAGCGTGCCCTCGTTGAGCGAGCGGATGACGGCGGCCGTCGCCGCGGGCCGGCGGTTGCCCTCGACCGAGTTGGCGAGCGGGTAGCTCGGCGCGTAGATCTTCTGGACGGTCAGCGTCGGGTCCGTCGCCTCGGCCACGCGCGACGTGCCGTCGGCGTTGAGCACGTGGAGGTCGTGGTCCCACTCGTTCGGGTACTGGTCGTCGCCGACGAACGTGACGGTCGAGCGCCACGCGCCGAGGCTGGCCGGCGTCTCGTAGCGCATGATCTTGTCGACGATGTCGCGCGCCTCCTCGGGGCTCCGGATGGGCAGGCGCCCGATGCCGAGCTGGACGCGCTCGGCGGACGACACCCAGCGGCCGTCGCCGTCGGCGAGCAGGCCGAAGTAGTCGTCGGATGTGTACGATTCGGTCCGGTCGAACATGTTCTCGGTCTCGTAGACCGGCACGAAGTTCTCGACGGCGTCGCGGCCGATGCGGCGGAAGTTGAAGTGGCCGTCGCCGAAGAGGAGCAGGAACTGCGGCAGGCGGGCCGCGTCGGGCGCGCGGTCGTAGAGGAACTTGAGGTAGTCGCGGACGGCCCGCATATCGGTCGAGCCCGAGGCGAACTCGTTGTCGATCTGGTCGGTCGTGACGACGACCGACTCGAGGCCGTCCGTCGTGCGGCGGTAGTCCGCGAGGCGCGTCGCGTCGGCGAGGAACTCGGGGGCCGTCACGACGACGTAGGCCGGGTTGCCGGCGAGGCCGTGGAGGTTCTGGTTGGCGACGGGCGTGCCGCGGCCGGGCGGGAGGGTGACGTAGCCCGAGCCGGGGTCGAAGGCCACGATCTCGCGGTCGCCGGCCGTGGCGTCGATCTGCACGGCGAAGGCGCCGCCGCGGTTCTGGACGGCGAGGCGCATGATGCGGCCGGGCTCGCTCACGTCCCACACCTCGGGCTGGGCCGTGAAGCCCTGCAGCGCGACCTCGAAGCGGGCGCGCTGGCCGCCGGGCGTCGCGAAGCGGACGACGCCGCCGACCGCGACCGGCGCACGCTCGTAGACGGCCTCGACCCAGTCCAGCCATGCCTTGGCGTTGTCGTTTCCGGTGGCCGACGAGCGGAAGGTGACGCCGAGGTTGGCCGAGGCGGCGCGCGTGACGGCAATCTGGCGGTCCGTGAGGAGCGCGCCGATGTTGCGGAACGTGAGGTCGACGGGGTTCGGCGAGACCGAGGCGAGCGTCTCACCGCCGGACGCCATCGTGATCGTCAGGAAGCGGTCGGTCCGGGCAGCGACGCGCGCGCGGTACGCGACGGTCCCGGTGATGCCGGCCGTGGGCGCGTCGTCGAGCGTGGTGTAGCCGGCGCTGAGGACCGAGATCTGCTCGCCCATCCAGTCGAGGCCGGAGCCCGAGCCGTCGCGCTCCTGGTTGAAGAGGTCGCGCTCGTGGAAGACGCGCTGCGTCACCGTCGGCAGCACCTGCGCGTCGGGGTACGACGGGAAGCCGGGCGCGTCGAGGCGCCGCGGCGCGGGCGTGTCCACGCGGATGAAGTAGTGCGCGGCGGTCGAGAACGGGCTGAGGTCGTGGCTCCAGTAGCCGGGCGTTGCGCCTGCGGCCGGCACGAAGTCCCACCACGACGGCCCCTCGGCGAAGAAGAGGACGGCGTCTCCGGTCTGGAGCGTCGGGACCTCGGTGAGGTCGGCGAGGCGCGGCGCGGTGTTGACGGCCGGCAGCGTGCGGCCGCCGTTGCCGTAGACCTGCACGCGGGCGAGGTCCGGCGCGGCGACGCCGAGCGAGTCGCGGAGGTAGGCGGCGGTGAGGCGGTAGACGCCCTCGCGCGGGACGGCGATGCGGTACCACTGGCCGTCCGCGAGCACGGAGCGGGTCACGGCGACGTGCGGGTTGTCCGTCCCGCCGCGCGCGAAGGCCGCGCGCAGGGCCGGCCGCGGGACGCGGGCGACGAGCCGGCGCACGCGCCCGATACGGTCGCCGTCGGCGCGGACGAGCGCGAGCGAGAGCGACCCGACGAGCGCGCGGCGCATCTCGGACACGTTGACGACGCGGGCGGCGGGGCGCGCGATGGGCGCGAGGCGGCCCGCGAGGGACGCCGGGACGGGCTCCCAGTCGATCTCCTCGGCGAGCACCTCGACCGCGGGCGGCACGCGCGCGCCGAGCGCGAGTTCGTACGACATCTCGGCGCGGCCACCCGTCACGAGACTGGCGAGCAGCTCGGGCGTCAGGGCGGTGCCCTGCTCGAGCGCGCCGGCGAGGGCGTCGGCGAAGGGCGTCGGCCAGGAGGCCGTGACCTCGACCGTCACCGACGTCGCATCCTCGGCGACGACGCGGAGCGAGGCGCCGTCGGTGCGCGGCGCGGCCCACGTCGGAGCGTCGGGCGTCTGCGCGGCGGCGGGGCCTGCGGCGGCGAAACCCGTGGCGGCGAGGAGCGCGAGCGCGACGAGCCACTGGAGGGCGGACGGCGCGACGGGCGGACCCGGCTGTGCGGAGCGCGACATGGGACGTGCGGGACGGGTGCCGGCTGGGCCGGCCTGCGAGAAAGGCGCGCAGCCGGGCTGCGCAGACGTACCAATCGTCCCGATACGGTGCTCCTGTTGTGTGACGGGCGAAGATACGTCGCCCGTGGGAGAGCCAACAAGGGCGGTCTGCCGTCCCCTACTCGAAGACGCGGCAGAAATATGGAGACGCGCCCGTCGCGTCAGGGTCCATCCGAGGCGTTCAGACGGTCATCGCGAGGATCGACGCGGCACCCGAAGGACGGCGCAGCCCATCGGGTAAACCAGCGCGTCGAATCTCGCGACTGCTTCGCTGCGCTCGCACCGCCCCCCTTCCGGGAAGGTCCTCAGTCCCTGAACGGCAGCCGCGCGCCCGTCGCCACGTCCCAGCCGGCGATGTAGCTCGCCGCGCCGTCGGAGAAGCTGCCCATGATCCAGCCGGCCGCCGTCGTCGCGACGTCCGCGCCCTCCCCCATGCTGTAGGTGACGAACCCGCCGCTGTCCGTCACGGGCCAGTCCTGCCCCATGCAACTGGTATCGAGCACGAGCGCCGTGCCGTCGTGCTCGAGCACGATGCGGTCGATGCGCCACGTCGGCGAGCCGCCGCCGGACCCGAGGACGCGTCCGCCGTTTGCGACACAGGCCGATCCGGCCCAGTACGTCGGCAGGACGGGGACGGAGGTCGTGACCATCACGAGGCCCGGCGCGACGTCCTGGCGCGACACGACGCGGAAGCGGCGGACCACCTGCCGCAGGCGGGCGAGCGCGGGTCGGCTGCCTGCATCGTCCGCCGCCACGGCGCGCCCGAGTGCATCGATCGCGGCCACGGTGTCGCGCGGAGTCCCGCGGCCACGGAGGTACAGCTCAGCGAGGCGGACTTGCGAGCGGCTGTCGCCAGCGCTGCCTCGGAGCGCCTCGAAGGCCGCCGCCTCACGCCGGGCGCGCGCCTCGGCCGCGCGAGACGCCGTCTGGGCGGATGCCGACAGGCTCGCACCGGCGAACAGAAAGACGGCGGTGAGGCGGACGAGGCGCATGGTCAGCAGGAGTGGGAAACCCTGGAACGTACGCACCAGACTCGACAGCACGTAATCCCAACGGCTTGCACCGAATCGACCCTCATTCTTTTCTCTCCCGCGCTCAGCGCCGGTGCGCTGGCCACGCGTCGATTCGGGCGATCTCGGCCGGGTCGGCTGGCCTGCCCCACTGCGCCGGGTCATCGCGGATGAACAGCAGGACGGCTTCCCGAATCGTCTGTCCGTGGAACCGGCGAGACGTCCCCGACTCGCCCGGGCGCCGCGCTAGCTCGTATCGTGGCACTCGCTGCCGCTGCCCCGCAGATGTGACGTCTTCGACGCCTCTCGTTCCGCGCTCCGAGTGAGACCTCACCGCATTCTGCTCGGACTGCTCGTCCCCCTCTGTGCGGCATGCGGCCCGACCGCCGACGACGCAGAGCGCGTGTTTCGGTCGCACCGCGAGGCATTCGAGCAGGTCCGTGCCCTCGCAGTCGAGGGCGGGAGGGAGTCCGGCGCATTCGGGGTCCGGGTTCTGAACCCCGTCCCGGAGTTCGGGTCGGACCGGTGGAAGCAGATCAGCACCCGCCTTGCTGGAACAGGTGTCCAGTCCGTCCGCGCGGCCCGCGACTCGGCCAGCGGGTGGCACGTCACCTTCCTAATCGACGCTGTCGGAATTGCGCCGTCGGGCGGTCTGCTCACGATCGAGCATGCGGCGGCTCCCCCGGGGCCGTACAGCGAGTTCCACGAGATCCGCGATCTCGGCGGCGGCTGGTACGTCAGCGACTACGCATGGTGACGCCGGCGCCTCGGTACCCGACGTCGCTCGCGCCGCGCTACCCGTTGATGTTGCGGTGGATGGCCTGCCGCGTGAGGCCGATGCGCTCGCCGAGCTGCGAGCGGTTGTCGATGCCCGGGATGCCGACGAAGCCGTTGACGAGGCTCGTGAGGTACTCCTGGCGGAGGCGGTTGATCGGGATGGGCCCGAGGATCTTGGCGATGTCGAGGTCGGCCAGTTCGCGGTGGGCCGCGGCGGCGTCCTCCTCGATGCGCTCGATGAGGCTCGGCCAGACGGGGACGCGCTGGAAGGTCTCGCGGGCCTGCTGGTAGTACTCGAGCGAGAGGCCGTAGAACTTGAAGTCGTAGTGGTAGACCTGCGCGAGCTGGTGGAGCGCGAGGCCCTGCTCGGCGAGGAGGTCGTTGCGGAGCGCGAGTTCGTACGCCTTCTGGAGCGTCTCCTCGCCCTGGTGCGGGCGGCCGAGCTTGATCTGGGCGTAGCCCTTGTAGAGCAGCGCCTTCGGGATGTACTCGACGAGCCCGTTGCGGCGCGAGAGGTTGTAGACGCGCATGCACGTGTCCATGCCCTGCTCGTAGCTGCCCATCGCCATCTGCGTCGTCGCGCGCTGGAGCAGGGCCGCGATCTCCCACGAGCGGGAGCCGAGGCGGCGGGCCTCCTCGCGGACGCGGTCGAAGTACTGGAGCGCGGCGGCGAGGCTCCCGAGGCGGTGGCGCATGAGCCAGCCGAGCCGGTAGTCCAGCACGGCCGTCTGGTAGGCGTCGTGCGGCTCGATGAGCGCGAGCTCGGTCTTGATGCGCTCGACGGGCGCGTCGCGGAGGCAGCGCACGGCCTGGAGCTGCACGTGCGTCCGGAGGACGGGGTCGAGCGGGCGCTTCAGGATCTCGTTGAACTCGAGGAAGGCCTCGTAGACCTGGGCCCCTTCGACGGCCTCGATCGCGCGGGTCCACCGCTCCCGCAGGGCGTCGGGCTGATCGGCGAAGGCGGCCGTGACCCGCTCGATATGCTCGAGCTCGTGGGCCGGGATCATCGGAGCAGAGGGCATGGGCGCGTTTTCTGGGGGAGCGGGTGCGCGCCCCGGAGCAGTCGCGGCGCGTCCCCGATATCGGCGCGGCTGCCCCGTGCTTAAACCTCGCGGACCACATCTCGTCGGATCGGGAGGCGCGCTACTCGCTGCGTGGGCCCGTCGCCGTGAGTGCGTCGACGCGGCGGCGGAGCGCGCCGAGGTCCGAGACGCGCCGCTCGAGTTCGGCTGCGGCCTCCCCGATGTCCGTAAAGGCCTGTGTGAGCATCCCGTCCGGGTCGGCGCCGCGGACGAGTTCCGCGCCCAACTGCGCGTTGCCGGCGATGACGGCGAGCGGGTTGGCGAGGTCGTGGGCGACGCGCCCGATCTCGGCGCGCAGGTCGGCGAGCGCATCGTGCAGCGCCGAGACGTCAACAGTCGGGCGGACGGGCTCGGCCAGCACAGGCGCGACGCTCGCCGTCGGGGTCGCACCGAAGCGCGAGAGGAGCGCCGTGACATCGGCGTAACGGACGACGCCGCCGGGGACGCTCAAGCCGGCCGCGAGCGCGCCCAGCGTGTCGTCGGGGTCGAGGTCCGCCTGCACAGCGACAGCGTCGAACGCGCTCCCGCCGAGGTAGGCCCGGGCCGCGACGACGCTTCGGGCGACCGAGACGTCGAGGCCCGGGATGCCGGCGAGCGCGTCGGCCGCAGCAGCGTCGGGGTCGACGAGCAGGAGGTGGCGGCGGGTCATCGGGGTCGCGGCGGGTGAGGGCACGAACGGCGCGAGGCGGCCGCCCGTGTGGGAAGCCGCCTCGACGAGTACCGCGTACGGGATTTGAACCCGTGTAGCCACCGTGAAAGGGTGGAGTCCTAGGCCCCTAGACGAACGCGGCAGGAGCGGAGCCCGGCCAGGCCGGGGCGCGCCTCGCGGCGCAGGGTGGCTGACGGGGCTTGAACCCGCGACCTCCCGGACCACAACCGGGTGCTCTAACCAACTGAGCTACAGCCACCATGATGCTGCCGAAGCAGCCCGCCGGCCGGTCACGGCCCGCACGGGACGCCGAACCTACCACCTCCGCGCGCACTGCCGGATGAAGAATCTGGAAGGCGTGACCCGCTGCTGGCCGCGCTACCGGATCACCGCCACCTTGCCCGTCACCGTGGATCCGTCCGACCCGACGGCCGAGACGAGGTACACGCCGGATCCGACGAGTTCGCGCGTGCGGTCGTCGCGGCCGTCCCACGTGAACGAGCCGCCCGTCGCCTCGGCTTGGTGCACGACCTCGCCCGCGAGCGTGAGCACGCGCACCGTCGAGCGGGCCGTCGCGAGGCCCGAGACGGTGACGCCGCGCGCGTCGGACGGGCGGACCGGGCTCGGCGAGGACCGCAGCCGGTCCGAGTTCGCGACCGGAGCGATCGCGTCGCCGCTCACCGAGAACAGGCCGGCCTCGGTCGTCATAAAGACGCGGCCGTCGCTCGCGCGGACGGCGATGCGGCGGACGTTGCTGTCCGGGAGCGGGCTGTTGCCCGCGTTGATCTCGCGGAGGGCGACGAAGCCCGAGCCGCTCGGGTCCGGCGCGACGAGGTACGCGCCCGACGTCGTCGCGACCCACACGCGGCCGCCGGGGTCGACCTCGAGGTCGTTCACGACGACGTCGCGGAGGAAGGCGTCGCGCGACCCATCGGGGCGGGTCGGCGTGAGGGTGAACTGCGGCAGGCCGACGTTGGGGTCGGTCGAGAAGACGGAGCCCGGCTGGAAGACGGTCGCGATGCCGCGGTCGGTGCCGATCCAGACGCGGTTGCTGCCGTCGTAGACGACGTCGACGACGGAGGGGCCGGGCAGGCCGCCGGTGGCGATCGTGCCCTGCCCGCGGTACTGCCGGGCGCGGTCGTCGGCGGGCGAGGCGGGGTCGGCGCCGGTGTCCCACACGATGAGGCCGCCGCCGAGCAGGGCGAGCCACTTCTGGCCGAGGTTGTCGATGGCGAGACGTGTGCGCCCACCGTTCGAGCCCGACGTCCCGCTCGGGTACGGCAAGCCGACCGTCGTCCCGTCCGCGGCGAAGTACTGGAGCGGGACCGGAGACTGCGTGTTGACGACCCACGTCGCGCCGCCCTCGAAGCCGACGTCGGTGACCTGGACGAAGCTCGCCGGCTGCCCGGCGTACGCCCGCAGCGTCGAGTTCGTCTCGTCGTAGCGGACGGTCGCGCCGTCGGGGTCGATCACGATGAGGCCGTCGCCCTCGGTCCCGACGTAGACCTTCCCGTTGGGGGCGACGCGGAGGCTGAAGAAGTCCGAGCGGCCGAGCACAGCGGGTTCGTCGCGCGTCAGGCGCGAGGTCCAGTGGCCCGATTCGGGGTCCAGTTGGCTCACAGCAGACGACTGCGCCGCCTCGACGCGGGTCGAGGCGGTCCAGACGGTCCCGTCCGGGGCGACGTCGATGTCCGCGTTGCTGTTCGAGAACGGTCCCTCGGGGACGACCGGCTCGGGCGTGAACTCGGCCGTCGTGCCGGGAGCCAGGCGAGCCGGGACGGGGAACAGCCCCAGCGCGCCGTCTCCGAGCCACACGCGCCCGTCCGGCCCGAGCGAGAGGCCGCGCATGGCGGTCGCGAGGGCGGGCCGGTACACGCTCACGCTCGGCGGCAGCGTGTACTGGTAGAGCGCGGACGTCCGCAGCGCGAGCAGCCGGTCGCCGTCCACCAGCAGGGAGGTCAGGTCGTCGTTGATGAACAGGACCCGCCGCCACTGCCCGTCCGGCCGGCGCTCGTAGAGGTCGCGGGCTCCCGCCGGCCCGCCCCCGACGTGGACCGTCGGGGTGGGATCGCTGTCGGTGAACCGCGCGATGCTGAACGCGAGGGTCGGGAAGTTGGGGTCGAGCGTCCACGCGGCCGGGCTCTGCAGGGCGGGGTCGGCGGCGGCGGCGGTGACGACGCCCGCATCGGTGGCGAGCCAGAGGCCGGTGCGGCCGTCGGGGAGCGGGGCGAAGAGGACGTCGTTGACGGGCGTCGCGGGCGGGATCGTGCCGAGGCGGGCGTACGTGTTGCGGACCTCGCCGCGCACGAGGTCGTACACGACGACGCCGAAGTCGGTCGCCGCGAGGAGGCTGTCGCCCTGGACGCGCAGCCGGCGCACGCCGCGCGAGGGATACTGCGTGTTGCGCGCGATGTCGAGCACCGAGCGGACCGTCCCGTCCTCGACCGTCAGGCGGTCGAGCCCGCCGTCGGCGTAGCCGACCCAGAGGGTGCCGCGGCGCTCGTCGATGGCGAGCGACTGGATGACCCCGCCACGGAGGCCGTCGATGGCGGTCCGCCGCTCGATCTCGCCCGAGGCGGGGTCGAAGGAGAAGACGCCGCCCTGCGTACCGGCCCACACGCGCCCGAAGCCGGACGTGACGGCGCTGACGTTGGTGTAGGCCGGGTAGGCCTGCCAGCGGCCCGTCGGGAAGACGGCCTGGGCGACGGCGGGAGGAGCGAGCGCGACGAGCGTGAGCGCGCCGAGCAGGCAGGCGAGGCCGAAGGGGTGCCGCATGGCAGATCGAGGGAGAGTGCGGCGTACCGAAACGGCGAAGCGGTGCGGGGCTCGGGGAGGGTCAGGCGTCCGCCTCGTCGAGGCGGTCGGCGAGGTTGGCCAGTTCGACGGCGCCGGCGGCGGCCTCGAAGCCCTTGTTGCCGGCCTTGGTGCCGGCGCGCTCCCACGCCTGCTCGAGCGAGTCCACGGTGAGGACGCCCATCAGGACCGGCACGCCGGTCGCGAGGGCGACGCTCTGGCAGCCGCTCGCGACGCCGTTGGCGACGATGTCGTAGTGGCCGGTCGCGCCGCGGATGACGGCCCCGAGGCACACGACGGCGCGGTAGCGGCCGGAGGCTGCGAGGCGCTGCGCGACGGCCGGAATCTCGAACGCGCCCGGCACCCACGCGACGTCGACGGCGTCGTCGGGCGCGCCGTGGCGGGTGAACGCGTCGAGCGCGCCGTCGAGCAGGCGCCGCGTGATCGCGTCGTTGAAGCGCGCCGCGACGATGGCGTAGCGCGCGCCGGGCGGGGAGGCGAGGTGGCCTTCGAAAACGGTCGGCATGGCGGAGCGGAGGTCGGCCGAAAGGTACGGCGCGGCGGCGGCGGAGCGGGCGGGGCGCGCCGGAGTGCCCCCGCCACAGCGCGTGACGGCTACGCGCCGAGCCCGGCGACGACGTCGGAGACGAGGCGCGTCAGGCTCGGCTCGGCCGCGGCGGCAGCGGCGAGGACGTCGGCGAGCGAGACCGGGACGAGCGTCTCGGGCACGCACTCGTCCGTGATGACCGAGATCGCCATGCAGCGCAGGCCCATGTGCCGCGCGACGGTCACCTCGGGCACGGTGCTCATCCCGACGGCATCGGCCCCGATATTTCTCAGCCAGCCGTACTCGGCGCGCGTCTCGAGGCTCGGGCCCACGACGGCGGCGTAGACGCCCTGCCGCAGCCGGATGCCGGCCGCCTCGGCCGCGGCGACGGCCGCGGCGCGCAGATCGGCGTCGTAGGCCTCGGACATATCCGGGAAGCGCGGCCCCCACGCCTCCACGTTCGCGCCCGTCAGCGGGTTGGCGCCCTGCAGGTTGATGTGGTCCGTGAGCAGCATCAGGTCGCCGCGCTCGAACTCCGGGTTCATCCCGCCGGCGGCGTTGGACACGATGAGCGTCTCGACGCCGAACGCGGCCATCACGCGGACCGGGAAGGTCACCTGCTGCGCCGTGTACGCCTCGTACAGGTGGAAGCGGCCCTGCATCGCGAGCACCGGCACGCCGCGCAACGTCCCCGCGACGAGCCGGCCGGTGTGGCTCTCGACGGTCGAGAGGGGGAAGCCGGGGATCTCGCCGTACGGCACGACGGCCGTCGCCTCGATCTCGTCGGCGAGGTGGCCGAGGCCGGTCCCGAGGATGAGCCCGACGCGGGCGGCGTCGCCGACGCGCTGGCGGAGGGTATCGGCGGCGAGTGTGACGGCGGAGACGGGATCCTCGAGCATGGAGCGGCGGAGTGCGGGCGGCCTCGTGCTACGTGACCCGCCCCGTTTCGATCCATGCGGAGGCCCGGCAGGTCAGCCGCCCGCCGCCGTCTGGAGGCCGCGCTCGTACTGGTCTCGGTAGGCCGCGATCGCCTCGAAGATGCCCCGCGCCGTCTGCTCCTGGCCCTCGCGGCTGCCGAGCAGGCGCGCCTCGCCGACGTTGGAGACGAACCCAGTCTCGACGAGGATCGCCGGCATCGACGCGGCCCACAGGACGAGGAAGCCCGCCTGCTTGACACCGCGGCTGCGACGGCCCTGGCCCGTCATACGCGTCTCGACGAGGCGCGCGAGCGACTGCGACTCCTCCTGGTACGCGCTCATTGCCATCGCCTGCAGGATGTCGCCCTGCTGGGTGAACTCGGCGTAGAGGGCCGGCGCAGACTCGAGCTGAATCACGGCGTTCTCGCGGTCCATCACCTCCTGCGCGCTCGCCGTGCGGTGCGGCGCGAGGAAGTAGGTCTCCGTGCCGGACGCTGTCGGGGCCGTCGGGGCGGCGTTGGCGTGGATCGAGACGAAGAGCTTGCCGCCCGAGCGGTTGGCGATGCGGCCGCGCTCGCGGAGCTCCTCGAAGTGATCGTCGCGGCGCGTGTACACGACGCGCAGGCCGAGCTCCTGCTCGATCATGCGGCCGAGCGCGAGCGTGATGCCCAGCGTGACGTCCTTCTCGCGGACGCCGTTGTAGGTCGCGCCGATGTCGTGGCCGCCGTGGCCCGCGTCGAGCACGATGGTGTCCAGCCGCCAGTTGCGGCCGTTGGCGACGTAGACCGCCGACGCCTCGGGCGTGTACGGCACGACGACCGGCGGGGGCGTCTGCCACGCGGGCGCCGGGGGCGCCTCGCCGGCAGGCGTCGGGTCCGGCGCGACGGGCGTGGGCGTCTCGGCGGGACGCCGCGTGCGGCGGGTCGGCGTGCGCGGCGTGGAGACGATGGGCGTGTCGACAGGACGCGTCTCGGCGCGAACAGGCTCGCTGCGGGCGGGCTCGTCGCGGACGGGCTCGTCGCGGACGGGCTCGCTGCGGGCCGGCTCGTCGCGCGGCGTGTCGGCGCCCGAGCGGCCCCAGCCACCGGCCCGGC
This sequence comes from Rhodothermales bacterium, assembly GCA_038233965.1. Taxonomy (GTDB): domain Bacteria; phylum Bacteroidota; class Rhodothermia; order Rhodothermales; family Rubricoccaceae; genus DASVSE01. The sequence continues at coordinate 22,810 of JBBSUZ010000009.1, forward strand.
GCGAGGTCGGGCGGGTCTCGCGGCGCGACGCCGTCTCGGCGGACACGAACGTCAGGAGGAGGTCGGTCGAGCGGGAATCCCGGGAGGCGCTCGGGACTGAGCCGCCGGGGACGTCGAAGGTCAGCGTGACGCCGTCGCGCTCGTCGTCGATGCGGTAATCGCGGACGGGCGGCGCGACGCGGCCCCGTTCCACGTCGGACGCGAGGTCGGCCCCGACGATCGTGAGGCGGACGGTCCGGCCGTCGCGCTGGGCCGAGAACGAGGCGACCACGGCGGACGTCCGGACGCGGACGGTGAGGGCCGCGCCGGCCGTCTCGAACGACACGGCGCGCACGGCGACGGCCGGGCGGGCAGCAGCGCGGTGAGCGGCGGGCACGACGGCCGCATGTGCGGTGGACGCAGACGCGAGGGCGATCAGGAGCGCGAGGCGGGACGCAACGGGCATAACAGGCGCGGGGCTACAAGTCGTCGGGAGCCGTCGGGACGCTTCAAGATCGTGCCAGAATCGCCGCGACGGTCAGGGGTCCGCCACGAATGGCATCGGACGTGCTCGCCGGCGTGCAATCACACGCCCGAATCAGGAAACGGAGCGCGACGGTCAGGACACCGAATGCCCGGACCGAGCGTCGGATCTACTCGTCGCCGCAGATGCCGCGCAGGCGGCTCTCGATGATCGTCTCATTCTGCGCATCGCGGGCGTCGAGCTGAGCGCGGAGGCTGTCGAGCTCGGCCTGCGCCCGCCCGACCTCCTCGCGGCGGTTGGACTGCTTGAGACGGAACAGCTCCGTCAGGCGCAGCCGCAGATCGTCGCGAAGGCGCGTGCGCTCCACCCCGGGCGGCGTCCGGCGAACCTGCCCGGCGAGGGTCTCGACGCGCACCTCGAGCGCGTGCTCCTCCTGCATCCGGGCATAGAGCTCGCGGTCGCGCTCGGCGAGCTCGCGGCGGTACGCCTCCTGGCTCACGAGGGCGACGTGCGCGTCGTCCATTGCCGAGACGTCCATCGGCGCCTGCTGCGCCTCACTCACGACGTAGACCTGCTCGCCAGCGCGCGTCGACTCCTGGAAGCGGACGAGCCGGCCGCGCTCGAGCACATACGCCTCGCCGTCGACCTCGACGACCGGCGTGATCGGGCCGCTGTAGTCGAGCGACAGCGTGAGGCCGGTGAGGTCGAGGCCGGGCGGTGCAGCGTTCGCGAGCAGCATGCCGTCGAGGTGGACGTGGCCGTCCCGGATCTCGAGCAGATGCCCCTCGTGCACCATCTGCGTCGCAGCGGGCGACGCGGGGACGGGCTGGGCGATGGCCGCGGCCGGGAGCGCGGCGAGAGCGAAAGCGAGCGAACGGACAGTCATCGGTCGCCAGTAGAGAAGTCGGTGGACAGGCGGGCGCGGGCGGCCGGAAGCGTCTCGCGGACGCTCTGGACGCCGGGCGTCGAGCGGCCGGAGCCCGAAGTCGGGGCGCCGAACGCCTCGGCCGGGGTGTCCCACCCGAGGTCGGCCGTATTACGCCCGAGGGACTGGAGGCGAAGCGACAGGACGCGGACGTCAGCAGGCGCGTCCCACGTCTGCTTGGAGGACGTCACGTCGGCCGTCGCGAGCGTGATCGCCGGGTCGGCCGAGCGCGTCTCGGCGCGCCGGGCCGGGCGCGGCTCCTGGCGCACGGGGCGAGCAGCCGCCGGCGGCGCGCTCGGGCCCGGCCCGACGGCGACGTCGGGAAGCGGAGCGGCGCGCTGAACGGGTGCGGGGGTAACGGGCGG
>JBBSUZ010000010.1:0-24531 GCA_038233965.1 Rhodothermales bacterium
AAGCGCAGCTCGACCGCTTCCTGTTCAAGACGCTCGTCGGCTACCCGGACCTCGACGACGAGACGGAGATGCTGACGCGCTTCCAGGCCGCGGGCGGACAAGTCCCGCTGAGCGCCGTCACGGCCGTCCTCACGCCTGCCGAGATCGAGACGGCGCAGGCGGTCGTCCGCGAGGTGCGGGTCGACCCGGCCGTGCTCCGCTACGCCGCCCAGATCGTCGCCGCGACGCGCCGGCACCCGGCGCTCTCGCTCGGGGCGAGCCCGCGCGCGAGCCTCGCGCTCGTCGTCGGCGCAAAGGCCGTCGCCGCGATGTCCGGCCGCGCCTTCGCCACGCCCGACGACGTCCGCACGGTCGTCGCGCCCGCGCTCCGGCACCGCATCCAGCTCACGCCCGAGCGCGAGATCGAGGGCGTCCGCCCGAGCGCCGTGCTGCAGCGGATCGTCGAGGAGATCGAGGTGCCCCGCTGAGGGGATACGGGATCGGGGATATGGGATGCGCAGAGCCGCTTGCTGCGCGCGCCATCTCAGTCTGCCCATCCCGCATCCCGTATCCCACATCCCGTTGAGAAGCCTCTTCCTCACGTCCCGCCCGTTCCCCGCGCTCGCCGTCCTGACGGCCGTGTTCGTCGCCGCGTTCTTCTGGTCGCCGCTGCTCGTGGCGGGGCAGATCGGCGTGGCCGTGCTCGCGCTCGCGGTGCTCGTCGATGCGCTTGCGCTGTACGCCATCGGCGGGCGGCTGGACGGGGAGCGGGCGGTGCCGGCCAAGATGTCGCTCGGGGACGCCAACGACGTCGACGTCACGATTCGGAGCCAGTACCCGTTCGCGGTGCGCGTGGTCGTGATCGACGAGGTGCCGGTCCAGTTCCAGGCGCGCGACGCGGCGACGAATGTCCGTGTGGCGGCGCGGGGCGAGGCGGCGTTCCGCTACGCGCTGCGCCCGACGACGCGCGGGACGTACGGCTTCGGCTGGCTGCTGCTCTACGCGACCGGCCCTCTCGGTCTCGTCCGCCGGCGCTTCCGGGCGGCGCCCGGCGGCGAGGCGGCCGTCTACCCGTCGATCCTGCAGATGCAGCGCTACGCCTTCCTCGCGACGTCCGACCGGCTGCAGGAGGCGGGCGTGCGGCGCGTGCGGCGGTTGGGGCAGACGATGGAGTTCGACCAGGTCCGCGCGTACGTCCCCGGCGACGACCGTCGCTCCGTGAACTGGCGCGCGACGGCGCGGCGCGGCGAGACGTCCGGCGGCCAGACGCTCTACGTCAACACGTACCAGGAGGAGCGCGCCCAGCCCGTCGTGGCCGCCATCGACATGGGCCGCGCCATGCGCTCGCCGTTCGACGGCCTGACGCTCGTGGACCACGCCGTCAACGCGGCCCTCGTCCTGCTCAACACGGCCCTGCTCACGGACGACAAGGCCGGGCTCGTCGCCTTCGACCAGGAGGTCCGCGCCGTCCTCCGCCCGACGCGCACGCCGGCCACGCTCCCGACCCTGCTCGACGCGCTCTACCGCCTCGACCCCGGCTTCCGCGACCCGTCGTTCGAGGCGCTCTACGGCGCGCTGCGCACCCAGATCCGGACGCGCTCGCTCGTGCTGCTGTTCACCAACATCGACACTGTCGCCGGACTGGAAAGGCAACTCCCGTACCTGCGCCAGATCGCGCGGAATCACCGCCTCTGCGTCGTCCTGTTCGAGAACACGGGCATCCGCGACCTGCTCGCGGCGCGCTCGGAGCGCCTCGAGGACGTCTACGTGAAGGCCGTCGCGGAGGGGCTGGCGCTCGAGACGCGGGAGGTCGCGCGGACGCTGGAACGCCACGGCATCGGCGCGCTCGTGACGCGCCCGGAGTCGGTGACGTCGGATGCGGTGAACCGGTACCTGCAGATCCGCTCGCGGGGGGCGTTCTGAGGGGGATGCGGGATTGGGGATGCGGGATGGGCAGAAAATCCCGTATCCCACATCCCGTATCCCGGCTGCTCTCACACCAGCCCAGAGCGCTTGCGCAGCACCCACTCGGCCGTGAGCAGGGCGAGGATCGCGGCGAGGAGCCACGGGAGGCCGAGGACCGGCGTCGCGTCGCGGCGGACGAGCGGGCGGTCGGCCAGCGTCGTGCGGAGCAGGCGGACGAACGCGCCGAGCGAGTCCAGCGCGACGGTCTCGCCGCCGGAGCGGAGCGCGATGAGGCGCATCCCCGCGGCGTCGGCGCCGGGCTCGCGGCGCTCGGCGGAGAGCCGGCCGACGCCGAACGTTCCGCGGTCGTCGCCCAGCGTCGCCCCGCCGCGCGTCGCGACGGCGGTGAACGTCGTTGCGCCGGGGGACTGCGGACCCGCGTCTGCGCTGTAGCGACCGTTGCCGAGCGCGCGCATCGGGACCGTCTGCGTCTGGCCCGACGGCCCGCGGAGCGTCAGCACGACGTCGGCGTCGGCGACGGGCGCGAGCTCGGGCGTGTAGACCTGGCCGGAGAACGTGACGGACTCGCGCTCGCCCCACCGCGCGCGGTCGGCGCGGACGCGGACGGGCCGGCGGTCGCGCGCGGCCGTCGTCCAGCGGACGAGCCGGTCGAGCGCGAGCGGCCACACGGGCGCGAGGCCTTCGGAGCCCTCGGGGAGCGTCCGCCAGCGCCACGTGCCCGCTCCGAGCAGCGCGGCCGTCCGCACCGTCGACGTCTGCCGAACGACGAGGAGCGGGCGGCCGCCGGCCGTCGCGAGCGTGCGGCTTCCGGGCTGGAGCGTCCACGCTGAGCCGGGCACGGCGAGGGGCGGGAGGCGGGCGAGCCCGTCGAGGCCGGTCGAGACGGGATGACTGGCGTCCGTTATCGACGCGGACTGTTCGACGAGTGATGTGCCCCCGGCCGGTCGGGCGGGGAGGACGTCCGCGAGACCGGCGAGGCGGTCCGCGCTCGTCGTGCGCCCGAGCAGGAACAGGGCGGGCACGCCGCCCCGGATGGCCGAGGCGACGCGCTCGACGTCGCCCGGTGACGCCGCGGATCCGGGGAAGCCGGCGAGGACGACGAGGTCGAAGCGGCCGAGCGCGTCGGGCAGCGGGCCCTCGTAGAAGGTGCCCGGGGCGCGCTGCGTCCGGTACGTCGCGCGAATGCCACGGTCGACGTCGAGGACGGCGCGGAGCGCGGCGAGGTCTGGGCCGGGGCCGGACGCGACGACGAGCACCTGCCGGACGTCCGACTGAACCCGCACCGTGACGCTCATCCGGTTGTTGTCGGTCGTGGCCTCACCCGGGAGGGGGACGGCGGTGACGGTGAAGGTCCGCAGCCCGGGCGTGGTCGGCGTGACCGCGATGTCGACGGTCGCTTCGCCGCCGTCGGCGGGCAGGGCGAGCGGAGCCGAGCCGACGGTCCGGCCGGCCTCGCTGATCACGAGCGACGTCTGTCGCCCGCCGAAGCCTTGTGCACGGACGCCCGTCTGGATCGGGAACGGCGTCCCGACGGTGGCGACGTCGTTGGTGAGCACGCGCGCGACGCGGACGTCGCGGCCCGAGAGGCTGTCGCCGGCGGTCGCAGTGTAGACCGGCACGGGAAAGCGCTCGGCGATGGCGGCGGCGTCGCGGCCCTCGGTCGAGCGGCCGTCCGACACCAGGACGACGGCGCGGAGGTTGCGGCCGGCAAAGTCCGACTCGATGCGAGCCAGCGCGCTCGCGATGTCGGTCCGCTCGCCGTCGAAGCGCAGCGAATCGAGCGCGGCGGGGCGGGCCGTCCCGTCGAAGGCGTAGGGGCGGACGGCGTCGGTGGGGACGTCCGCGAGGGCGGCGCGGACGCGGGCGGCGACGCCCGGCGCGAGCGCGACGCTCTCGGACGTGTCGACGAGGAGGGCGACGAGCGGCGGCTCCGAGCGGCGGACGACGTGCGTCCAGACGGGCTCGAAGAGCAGAAACAGGACGAGCGCGAAGGCGGCCGTGCGGAGCGCGACGAGCGTCGGGAAGCGCCAGCCGGCCGGGCGCGGGACGCTGGCCCGGTAGCGCCACCACGCGAACGCGCCCGCGGCGGCCGTGCAGAGCACGAGCAGGGCGGGGGAGGCGGCGAAGGCGAGGTCCACAGGCGCGGTCGGGCGGAAGGCGAAGCTAACGCGGGGTCTCCGCCGGCCGAGTGCCACCGGATCCGGGACGTCCCGAACCATTCGAAATCCGTAGGGGCACAGCTTGCTGTGCCCGGCCCGCCGAATTGCACCGCGGGGCGTCCACGCACCATCGCGCGCCCACCCGGCGGGCGCATTGCCAACCGGATCGACGGGCACAGCAAGCTGTGTCCCTACGTCGGTCGATCCGGGCCGCCGGTCGATTCGGACGTCGGTCGATTCGGCCGTCGCCGAACCGCGGACGTCCGCGCCATTCGTCCATGCCCCTTCACACACCCCGCGTGGCGCGCCGGGTAGCTTGGGCGTTTAACCCACACCGCGTTTTATGGCGTACTCCGCGACCCTCATCCCCGGCGACGGCATCGGCCCCGAAGTCGTCGCCGCCACCGTCGACGTCATCGCCGCGACCGGCGTCGCGTTCGAGTGGGACGAGCAGCCGGCCGGCCTCGGCGCGTTCGAGGCCACCGGCACGCCGCTGCCCGACGCCACCGTCGCCTCGATCGAGCGCACGCGCCTCGCGCTCAAGGGCCCGCTCACGACGCCCGTCGGGACCGGCTTCCGGAGCGTCAACGTCGGCCTGCGGCAGCACTTCGGGCTGTACGCGAACGTCCGCCCCGCCGTGACGCTGCCCCACACGGGCGGGCCGTTCACGGGCATCGACCTGATGCTGTACCGCGAGAACACCGAGGGCCTCTACTCGGGCCTCGAGTCGTTCGACGCCGAGACGCAGGTCGCCGAGTCCATCGCCCGCGTGACGCGCGTCGGCGCCGAGCGCATCATCCGCTTCGCGTTCGAGGACATGCGCGCCCGCGGCCGGAAGCGGCTGACGCTCATCCACAAGGCCAACATCCTGAAGGAGTCCAGCGGCCTCTTCCTGCGCGTCGGGCAGGAGATCGCGCCCGAGTACCCGGACGTCGCCTTCGACGAGCGCATCATCGACAACATGGCGATGCAGCTCGTGATCCGCCCCGGCGACTTCGACGGGATGGTGACGACGAACCTCTTCGGCGACATCCTCTCGGACCTCATCGCGGGCCTCGTCGGCGGCCTCGGCGTGACGGGCTCGGCCAACATCGGCGCGGACTGCCGCATCTTCGAGGCCGTTCACGGCTCCGCGCCCGACATCGCCGGCAAGGGCATCGCCAACCCGACCGCGCTCATCCGCTCGGCCGAGATGATGCTCCGCTCGCTCGGCGAGACGAAGGCGGCCGACGCCATCGCCGCCGGCCTCTTCGCGATCTACTCGGACGCGACGGCGCTCACGGGCGACCTCGGCGGCACCGCCACAACGGCCTCGTTCGCCGACGACCTCGCGGGCCGAGTCCGCTCTCACCTCAACGGCTGAGGAAAACCCCGAGTGGTTCGGGGTCCGAGGTTCGAGGTACACGTGTACCAGAGCCCTGCACCGAACCCTGTACCGAGAACCCTGTACCTCGCACACCGATGATCCAGCGTCCGCAGACCGTCTTCCTGTTCCTCGGAGCGGCCCTCCTCGTCACCTTCGCCGCGCTCACGTTCACGTGGCTGCCCGGCGTCGCGGCCGACATGGGCGTCTACGCGCCGATCTCGATGGGCGCGGCGGCCGTCGCCGCCATCGTCGCGCTCGTCGCCGTGTTCCTCTACAAGGACCGGAAGCGGCAGCGGTCCGTGATCGGCATCGCGCAAGTCCTGGCGCTCGTCGCGCTCGTGCCGTTTCTCGCGGGCCTCTTTCTCGGCACCCCCGCGGCGCCCGGAGCGGTCGACGGCGTGCCGACCGAGGCGTACCTCGTCGCCGTGATGCCGCTCGTGGCCTTCGTCCTGCTCCGCATGGCCCGCCGCGGCGTCGACCGCGACATCGCGACGATCCGCTCGATGGACCGGCTGCGGTAGTGCCGGCCGTCATCCCGGCGGGCGGCCCCGACCACGTGCGCGTGCCCGGCTGGGTCTGGACCCTGATCGGCTTCGGACTGGTGTGCTACGGCCTGTCGTCCGTCCTCGTGCGCCTCGCCGGCGACGTCCCGCCGCTCCCGCTCGCGCTCTGGCGGACGCTTTTCGTGACGATGCTGCTCGCGCCGGTCGCGCTCATCCGCACGCGTGGTGAGATGGCCGAGATGGACCGAAAGGAGTGGGCGCTCATCGCCGCGGCGGGCGTCGGGCTGGGGCTGCACTTCGCGACGTGGATCGTGGCCGTGCAGCTGACGAGCGTCGCCGCCGTCTCCGTGCTCGTCACGACGACGCCGCTGTGGATCGCCGTCCTCGGCCTGCTCGGGATCGGGGCGCGGCCGAGCCGGCGGACGATGGTGGCGGTCGGCGTGGGCGTCGTCGGGGCCGCCCTGATCGGGCTCGGTGGATCGGCGGGGGCGCCGCCGCCGCACCCGGCGCTGGGCAACGCGCTCGCGCTCGGCGCGGCCGTGCTGGTGTCGCTGTACTACCTCGCCGGGCAGCGCGTGCGTGCGCGGCGCTCGTTCCTGGCCTACTTCATGCCCGTCAACGCCGTCGCCGCGGCGACGATTCTGGTCGTCTGCCTCGCGACCGGCGCGCCGCTCGGGCTGCCGCCCGAGGCGCTCGCGTGGTGCTTCGCGATGGCGGTCGGGCCCGGCCTGATCGGGCACGGCTCGTTCGCGTCCGCGCTCGGGTACCTGCCGGCGAGCACGCTCAGCCTGATGTCACTCGCGGAGCCGGTGATCGCCTCAATCCTGGCGGCGTTCCTGTTCGCCGAGGTGCCGGCGCCGCTCGCGCTCGCCGGCATGGCGGCCGTGCTGGTCTCGATCTCGGTCGTCGTGCGGGGGAAGGGGCAGGTCCCGATCGAGATGTGACGCCCGGCTCTCGAGGCCGGGCCGTCCGGATGGGTGCACAGGAGGTCGTACGGGAGACCCTGCTCGGTCGCGGGGACTGCGCTGACGGCCCTGCTGGGCGCGCCGGACTCCGTCGAGGCGATGGGCGCGCGGAAGTACACCGCGAAGAAGGTCGGGGAGGGGCGAGCGCTGCTGGTGGCGGTGGCCGGGCCCCTCGGCATGCAGTCGGAGCGCACGGGTGACCGGGTCTCGGCGCCGCGCAGGCAGGGAGACCACCTGAGTGACGCGCTGGCGCCCTACCCGGCGCCCGCGGGGACGGCGCGGGCTGTCTTCTGCGACGCGACCGAGGCGATGACGGCGCCGGGGGTGACGGGTTCGCATCGGACGACGTACAGCACGCGGCTGGCGCGCACGCGCGCCTTCACGGTCGAGGCGCGCAATCCCGACCAGATGCTCCGCTTCACAGATGAGAGGAGTGACGTGGACGTGACCGACACCGACTCGCTCGCCGCGGCGCTGGCGGCAGCGGGTATGCAGATCACGGCGCAGGACGGCCCGGCGGAGTGCACGAAGAGCTGGACCGGCACCCGTGGGTGGCGTTCCGCACGCCCGATGGGGGTGAGCCCGTACGTCCTCGCCCATAGCGGGCCAGTGCCCGAGCAGCCTAACCCACCGCCTCAGCGGACACCGGGCGTGGGTCCACTGCACTCGTTCGAGCGGCGGTGTTTACATTTCCGTCGTCGGCCGCCCGCGCTGCCCTGTGGCACTGAGCGGCCATTCGCTATGCACCTCGATTCAGAGCCAGCATGATCGACACTCAGAAGATCGGAGCTGCGTTCGAGCGCAACGCCCGAGCCATCGCGGAGCGCCCATCGGTCGGGCAGCACACGGCGACCACAGTCGTCCGAATCGCCGACGGGTTGACGTGCGAAATTGAAGAGGGCCCCTGGCGCCTGACTGCGGACATGCCGCCGCAGGTCGGCGGATCCGCGGCGGGCCCGACCCCGGGCGTCTACGGCCGTGCGGCCCTGGGGAGTTGTCTTGCGATCGGGTACGTCCTCTACGCGGCGAAAGAGGGCATTACACTGGCGGGCGTCGAGGTCACGGTCGAAGCAGACTTCGATCATGGGGGCCTGTTCGGTGTAAGCGACGTCGCCCCGGGGTACCTCGAGGTTCGGTATGCCGTGACGGTCCACAGCGATGCCTCCGAGGCGGACGTCCTCCGCGTCCTTGACGCCGCCGATGCTCACAGCCCGTACCGCGACATTTTCGGGCGGGCGCAGCGCCTGTCTCGGTCCACTACGGTCGTGCCCTCGGCCCAGTAGCCGAGCCATTGCCATGCACCCCGACCTCCAACGGCGCGTTCAGCGATACGGCTGGGACAAAGCCGCCGCAGTCTACGAGCGTTACTGGCGTGAGCCCCTGGAACCCGCCCAGCGGCAGCTCCTGGAGTGGGCTGACCTCCGCCCCGGCCAGCGCGTTCTGGATGTCGCCTGCGGGACGGGGCTCGTCACAGTCGAAGCCGCGCGGGCGATCGGGGCCGCCGGGGAGGTTCTGGGCACAGATCTGTCCGACGTCATGGTCGCGGCCACGCAGGATGCGGCAGAGCGAGAGGGTGTGACGAACCTGGAAACCCGGCGCGCGGACGCAGAAGAACTCCCCGGCTCCGACGAGGCCTTCGACGCTGTCCTGTGCGCACTCGGGCTGATGTACGTGCCGGACCCGATGCGGGCGGTCCGAGAGATGCACCGCGTGCTGCGTCCGGGGGGACGCGCTGTGGCGGCCGTCTGGGGGCGGCGAGATCGGTGCGGGTGGGCGGAGATCTTCCCTGTGGTGGACCGCCGTGTGAGTTCGGAGGTGTGCCCGGTGTTCTTCCACCTGGGTGGCGAGGGCTCACTCGAGCATGCGTTCCGCGACGCGGGCTTCTCGGACGTGGAAGGGGTGCGAATCCCCACTGTCCTCCGACACGCGTCGGCCGACGATGCCTGCGGGGCGGCCTTCGCCGGAGGCCCCGTTGCGATGGCCTACGCACGGTTCGACGAGCAGACCCGAGCCGAGGCACACAAGGAGTATCTGGACTCGATCGCTCCATACCGTGATGGACTCACGTATGCAATCCCCGGTGAGTTCGTGGTCGTCCGAGGCATCCGTTCGGTCACCGGTGCATGACGCACGTCCACAGCGAGGCGCACGGTTCCGGTGAGCGCGCCCGGGAATCGTCAGCGTACCCTGCGCTCGGTCTCAATCGTGTTGCGTGTCGTGCGGCCGCTGAGCCGCCACGTTGTTCTGCCGCCTACTAACCACAGAGGTATCTCGCATGCGTCTCATCGAACGTCGCGCCTTCGTGCTCACCACGCTTGCGGCACCACTCCTCGCGTCGTGCGGCTCTGTGCCGCGAGCGACGCTCGCCCACAGACGGCACGCTGGCGCGCTTGTGCGGGCAGGCCAGGACCGCACGGGGCACTCGCGCAACGTCTTCGGTGGCCTGCGTATCGATGCGAAGGTGTTGCCGGCGGACACGCTCCGCGACCTTTACATCATCGAGCACAAGGACGAGGCGAAGGGAGGCCCCCCGCGCCATGTCCACCATGAACAGGACGAGTGGTTCTACGTCCTCGAGGGGGCTTACCGCATCGACATCGGCGAGGAGCGGTTCGACCTTGGTCCAGGGGATTCCGTCTTTGCACCGCGCGAGGTCCCGCACGTTTGGGCGCACGTGAACGATGGGGAAGGGAAGCTCATCATCGTCTTCCAGCCTGCTGGCCAGATGGAGTCGTTCTTGGGCGCGCTGGCTGAGATGGGGAGCGCTCCCGCACCGGAGGAGATGGCCTCGCTGTTCTCCTCGCACGGAATGACGATGCTCGGCCCTCCACTGGCTGTCCTTTAGGGCATCTTTCAGGTAGGTGCACAGACGTAGCCGGCACCTCGAATCCAGTGCGCCGCATCCGACGCTGTGATCGCGCCCACCGCCACCAGCACGTCGTAGACGTACAGGCTCCACCCCCCGTCCGCGATCTCCTCGGAGGCAGTCCACTTCTGTGGGCGTGCCTGGCTCAGGATGGTCCGGCGACGTCTGACTCGGACGCGCGGCACCGCGAGACGACGCGCGCCTCGACGTGGGCCGAGTAGCCGGGCCGGGCAGCGTCGTCGGCATCGGGCGCGGCGAGCAGACGCAGCGCGGCGCCGGGTCGGCTCCGCCGAGCGCCTCGCGCGGACTGACGTCGTCGAACCCGGCCTGCCGCGCGTCGACGCGCGCCTGCTGAGCCGCCATGGCACGCTCGGGCGGCCGTGCCGTCTCCGCCCGGGCGTGCGGCGGATGCGCTCGTGACATCCGTTCTGCTGCGGACGTCCGGGCTCGACGCGGTCGGGACGTCGCTATCCTGGATCTGTCCTCTCCAGACTGCCAATGCGACTCTGCCTCGCGCTGCTCCTGCCCGCGCTGCTCCTGCTCGCGCTGCCGGTGCGGGCGCAGGGCTCCGTGCACCGCCTCCCCGACGCCGGCGTCTGGTTCGACGACTTCGCCTACCGGACCGCCGCGCCGCCGCTCGACGGCATCCGCGACCGTCCCGCCGCCGAGAACGCCCTCTTCGGCGTCAACGCGTGGTGCCTGGACCTGGACTGCCGCCGCTCCGTCGCCGCGCGCGGGTGGTACTGGTACAACTGGTTCGAGTCCTACTTCCAGACCGTCGACCCTATGACGACGCTCACGGCGGCGCGAGGTGGCCTGCTCGACTTCACGGTGCAGGCGGGCCGTCACTCCGTCGCGGGGACGGCGCAGCGGCAGATCGCGAGCGGCCACACCGCGCGCACGGGCGTCTGGGCCGCCGCGGTGACGTTCTCGGACCTGCCCAACGGCCTCCCGCCGGCCCTCACCGGGCCCGCCGCCGCCCCGCCCGTCGCGATGATGCAGTCGTACTGGCTCCTCGCGCCCGCCGACGCCATCCGCACGCCCGGCCCGGGCACGCCGGCGCACGCGCAGCGCCACGTCAGCACCGAGTACGACTTCGAGTTCAACAACTGGTTTTTCGACACGGCCGCCCCGCGCTTCATGGCGGTGGGTTACGCCGAGGACGGCGACGACCCGGACGGCGACGGCTACACCGGCAACCGGATGCGGCTCCGGCCCCTCGGGCAGCCCCGGGCACCGGCCCACACGTGCACCATCCTACAGCGCGGGCGCGCGACGGTCGTCGGGACGGCGGAGCGGTGCAGCGCCATCCTCGCCGGCACCGACGCCGTGGCCGGGCCGCACGTCCCCACCGTCATGGTCGTCCGCTCGAGCGGCGCGCGCGCCGCGTTCGAACTCGAGGCGACGTGGGCGACGGGCTCGATGCGGATGGAGACGCCGGCATACTCGGGCGCCGGCCAGCCGTCGCAGCCCGTCATGACGATGCTCAGCTTCTACCTCGCTGCCCCGGCGGACTCCGCGTTCGTCACCGTCCCGCGCGAGCAGCGCATGCGCGCGGACTGGGCCTACTACTCGCCCGACGCGACGCGCTCGCTGCGCGACGTCGCGGCGGACGCCGCCCTCGCCCGGCAGCGCGGCCGCGCGCGACTCTATACCATTCCTGACCCCGATCCGGCCGGCTCGATCGCGCGCCCGTACCGCCTCCGCGAGCCGGGCGACCGGGAGCCGCCGTCCGAGCCCATCGTCGCGACGCACCCGCTCACGATCGAGCGGCTGGACGCGCCGGCGACGGTCGGCCGGCCGGACTCGCTGACGGCGCTCGTGCTGCTCGGCCGCCGCGGCGGCAACGTCCTCGTCGAGTGGCGCGAAACCGCGATCCGCCCGTCCGGCGCGAGTGGCACGCCGACGCCGTACCGCAACACGTCCGGCCTGCGCTACCGGACGCGCATCCCGGCCGGCGCGGCGTGCCTGCGGATCGACGTCCGCGCGACGCGGCAGGAGTACCACGCTGGGCCCGACGGCGTCTGGTGGACGCCGCTCGCGGGGACGGGCCGCGACCGCGCCGAGGCCTCGCACGTCGTGTGCGCGCGCGGCGTGCGGCGCCCGCGCGGGACGTGAGCGGCCGCCTCCTCGCCATCCACGTCGCGCCCGAGGCCGGCGCGCCCGTCGTGCCGGTGGAGCATGCGGACGCGCTCGCGGGCCGCGGCCTCTCGGGCGACCGCTACGCCGCCGGCATCGGCTCGTTCAGCCGCTGGCCGGGCAAAGGCCGCGCGATCACGCTCATCAGCGCCGCTGACCTCGCCCACGCCGAGGCCGCGTTCGGCGTCACGGTGGCGCACGGCGAGCACCGCCGCAACCTGGTCGTGGACGGCCTCGACCTGCGGGCGCTGCTCGGCGGGACGTTCCGGATCGGCGGCGCGACGTTCCACGGCGAGCGCGTCTGCGCGCCGTGCAAGTACCTCGTCCGCGTGACCGGGCAACCGGCGGCGTTCGACGCGCTCGTCGGGCGCGGCGGCATCCGCGCCGAGGTCGTCACGGGCGGGCGCATCGCCGCCGGCGACGCCGTGGCGCTGGTCGGGGAGGCGCGGCCGCGGACCCTACCGGGGTAAACTCCCCGAGGGAAGTATCCCCGCACGCCTCCGCACCCATGGCCGGCATCCCCGACGGCACCATCGACGAGATCCGCGCCGCGTCCGACCTCGTCGACGTGATCGGCGAGCGCGTGGCCCTCAAGAAGCAGGGCCGGCGGTTTCTCGGACTCTGTCCGTTCCACAACGAGAAGTCGCCGTCGTTCAACGTCGTTCCGGACGAAGGATTTTACTACTGTTTCGGCTGCAAAAATACGGGAGACATTTTCAAGTTCGTCCAGGAAACCGAGGGCGTCGGCTTTCTCGACTCGGTCCGCCTGCTCGCCGCCCGCGCTGGCATCGCGCTGCCCGAGGACAACAACCCGGCCGCCGACCGCCTCGGGACGCTCCACGCCGCGCTCCGCTTCGCCGCCGGCTTCTACGTCGACCAGCTCCGCGCCGACGTCGGCACGCGGGCCCGGGCGTACCTCGCCGAGCGCGCGTTCACCAAGGAGGCCGTGGTCGCGTTCGGGCTCGGCTACGCGCCCGAGGGGTGGGACGCGCTCGCGACGGCCGCCACGACGGCCGGGTTCGACCCCGACGTGCTCGAGGCCGTCGGGCTCGTCAAGCGCAGGGAATCGGGCGGCATCTACGACGTCTTCCGCGACCGCCTCGTCTTCCCGATCCTGTCGCCGATCGGCAAGGTCCTCGGCTTCGCCGGCCGCATCCTGCCCGAGTCGCGCACGGCGAGCGCGGACTACACGCCGGCCAAGTACCTCAACACGCCCGAGACGGAGGTCTACCACAAGTCGCGCGTGCTCTTCGGGATGAAGCAGGCCAAGCGCGACGTCCGCGCCCAGGGCGAGGCCGTCATCGTCGAAGGCCACGCGGACGTCGTCGCGCTGTGGCAGGCGGGCGTCCGCAACGTCGTCGCTGCAAGCGGGACGGCGCTGACGGCGGCGCAACTCGGCAGCCTCGCCAAGTCCGGCACCAAGAGCGTCGTGCTCCTCTTCGACGCCGACGCGGCCGGGCAGGGCGCCGCCCGCAAGGGCGTCGAGACGGCCCTCGACGCTGGCATGACGCCCTACGCCGTCTCGCTGCCGGACGGCGCCGACCCCGACTCGTTCGTCCGCACCTTCGGCGCCGACGCGTTCCGCGCCGTCCTGCGCGACGAGCGCCGCGACTTCGTCGACTTCCTCGTCGCCGGCGCCAAACGCGAGGGCCTGTTCGACTCGCCCGAGGGCAAGCGCGAGGCCGTCGACCGCGTCGTGGCGGCGCTGGCGCGCATCGCGGACCCGATCCTGCAGGACGAGTACGTCCGGCTCGCCGTGCGCGGGCTCGACGTGCCCGACCGCGAGCTGCGCCGCGAGGTCGACGTCCGCTCGCGCCGGACGTCCGCGCCCGAGCCCGCGATGCGGGTCGTGGAGGTGCACCGCGCCGCGGATGGGTATGACGAGCGCGCCGAGCCGGCCGTCGTCGTGGCCGTCGTCCGTCCCAAGGAGGAGACGCTGCTGCGGCTGATGCTGCACGAGGGCGCGCCGATGGTCGAGCACGTCCTGACGCGGATGGGCCTCGACGAGTTTTCCCAGGGGGCGTCGCGTGACACCGTCACCGCGCTGCTCGGGCAGTTCGAGGCCGATGCCGTGGACCGCGCTCAGTTTCTGCAGGGCGCCTTCGGACCGGCGGTGCAGGAACTCGCCGCCCGCATTCTTGCCCCTCAGCACGACGTCTCCGTGAACTGGGCCAAGGCCGGCGTCGAGGTGCCCGCCGAGGACGCGCGCCCGTTCGTCGTCGCCGACGACGCCATGCGGCGCCTCAAGATGGAGCGCCTGCTCGACGCCGTCGAGGACGCCCGCCGCCGCCTGCGCACCGCCGAGCAGGACGGCCACGACATCGCGGCGATCCAGGCCGAGATCATGGGCCTCAACCGCATCCGCCAGCAGATCGAGCGCGGCGACTTCTTAACCGGGTCCGCAGAGGCCCCGGCGGACTGATTGTTGCCCGCCCGCGTTCGACCCTTCTAGAACCGACGACTCAATGGACCGCACCGACTTCGACCCGACGGTCGCCCCGGACACCGCCGCCACCGAAGCCGCCCTCGCCGCGGCCGTCGACGCGGCTGCGCGCGACGCCGCCACCGACGACGACACCGAGACCGAGCCGGTCCCGCCGCCCGCACCGCGCCGCCGCAAGCCGAAGAAGGCGCCCGTCGCCCGGAACGCCCCCGCCGACGAGCCCGAGGGCGCGCCGACGCTGGACCGTCTGCTGCCGCTCGCCGTCGAGGTCCGCGACGTCCCCGCGAACGCGTCGCTGGACGACCCGAGCCTCTACTTCAACCGCGAGCTCTCGTGGCTGGACTTCAACTGGCGCGTCCTCTACCAGGCCCTCGACTCCCGGACGCCGCTGCTCGAGCGCGTCCAGTTCGTCGCCATCACGGCCAACAACCTCGACGAGTTCTACCGCAAGCGCGTCGGCGGGCTAAAGCGGCAGCTTGCGGCCGGCGTCCGCGCGCTCTCGCCCGACGGCCGGACGCCGCGCGAGCAGCTCGACCTCTCGCTCGCCGCGGCGCGCGACATGCAGACGCGGCTCGATCAGCTCTGGACCGACGCCCTCCGCCCGCGCCTCGCCGAGGCCGGCTTCGTCGTCCGCACCGTCGAGTCGCTCACGGACGACGAGCGCGACCGCGTCGACGCCGTCTTCCGCGAGGCCATCTTCCCGATCCTGACGCCGCTCGCGCTCGACCCCGGCCACCCGTTCCCGTTCATCTCGAACGGCTCGCTCTCGCTCGCCTTCGTCCTCCGCCACCCGACGCGCGGGACCGAGCACTTCGCGCGCCTGAAGGTCCCGACCGGGCGCGGGCGCTGGGTGCCCGTCGACGAGGCGCAGACGCAGGTCGTCGCGCTCGAGGACGTCATCCGGCACAACGCCGAGTCGCTGTTCCGGGGCATGGAGGTCGAGGCCGTCCACGCCTTCCGCGTCACCCGCAACGCGAGCCTCGAGCGCGCCGAGGACGAGGCCGACGACCTGCTCGAGCTCATCGCCGAGGAACTCCGCGAGCGCCGCTTCGCCGAGGTCGTGCGCCTCGAGGTCGCGGCCGACATGCCCGACCGCGTCCGCCACTTGCTCGCCCGCGAGATGGCACTGGACGAGGTCGAGGACGTCATCGAGGTCACGGGCCTGCTGGACCTGTCGGGCCTCTTCAGCCTCCCGCGCGTGGACCTGCCGCACCTCCGCTACCTGCCGCACACGGCCGTCGTGCCGGTCCGCCTGCGGCACCGCGAGCTCGAGGAGGAGCCCGACATCTTCGCCGCCATCCGCCAGGGCGACATCCTCGTGCACCACCCGTACGAGTCGTTCGCCGCCTCCACGCAGCGCTTCATCGAGGACGCTGCCGAGGACCCGCACGTCCTCGCGATCAAGCAGACGCTGTACCGGACGTCCGACGACTCGCCGGTCGTGCGGGCGCTGATCAAGGCGGCCGAGCGCGGCAAGCAGGTCGCGGCACTCATCGAGCTCAAGGCGCGCTTCGACGAGGAGAACAACATCTCGTGGGCCAGACGCCTGGAAGAGGCCGGCGCACACGTCGCCTACGGCCTCGTCGGGCTCAAGACGCACGCCAAGACGACGCTGGTCGTCCGCGAGGAGAAGGGCCGCCTGCGGACGTACGCGCACATCGGGACGGGCAACTACAACCCCACGACCGCCCGCTTCTACACCGACTTCGGGCTGCTGACGTGCCGCGAGGACATCGGGCAGGACCTCGTGCACCTCTTCCACTCGCTCACGGGCTACGCGCCCGAGCAGGAGTACCAGACGCTCTCGGTCGCGCCCCGCGACCTGCGCAGCCGCTTCGTCGAGCTCATCCGGCGCGAGGTGCGCCACCAGCGGACGAACGGCACGGGCCGCATCGTCGCCAAGATGAATGCGCTCGACGACCTGGGCATCATCCGCGAGCTGTACAAGGCGAGCCAGGAAGGCGTCCAGATCGACCTCGTCATTCGCGGCCACTGCCGCCTGCGGCCGGGCCTGCCGGGCATCTCGGAGACCATCCGCGTCTCGTCGATCATCGGCCGCTTCCTCGAGCACAGCCGCATCTACTACTTCCACAACGACGGCGAGGGCGAGACCTACATCGGCTCGGCAGACTGGATGCGGCGCAACCTCGACGACCGCGTCGAGGTCGTCCTGCCCGTCCGCGACGCCAAGGCCGAGAAGCGCCTCCTGCGCACGCTGCGGTTTGCCCTGGACGACAACGTCCAGGCGTGGGACCTCCAGCCGGATGGCCGCTACCTCCTGCGCCACCCCGTCGGCGACGAGCCCGTCCAGGCCTTCCACGAGACGCTCATGCAGCGCGCCCGCCGCCGGACCGAGAAGGACGACGCGAACTGGACTTTCTGAGGGTTGAGAGACTGTTTGGGGAAGGCTGTTCGAAGCCCTTGAGCGCCCGTCCGCGTCTAACGAGTCTTACCTCACCAGACGCCCGGACCCATGCGCTCACGACGCTACGGATCCGACCTGACGGACGCTCAGTGGCAAACTATCGCCCCCGTCCTCGCAGGTCACCGCTCCATCAAACATGCGCCGCGACGCGTGCTCGACGCGTTGCTCTACATCGCCAAGACAGGATGCCAGTGGCGATACCTCCCGGACTCGTTCCCGCCCTGGCAGAGCGTCTATTACGTCTTTCGCCGGTGGATCACGCGTGGGCTGATCGAGACGCTCATGCACCACCTGCGCGTGCTGGTGCGCCTGAAGGCCGGCCGTGACCCGAGCCCGTCCGCGGCCATCGTCGACAGTCAGTCCGTCAAGACGAGCCACGTCGGCGGCGAGCGCGGATACGACGGCGGCAAGAAGGTCAAGGGCCGCAAGCGGCACATCCTCACCGACACGCTCAGGCTGCTGCTCGCGGTGATCGTGCACCGGGCCGACATCAACGACAGCCAGCGTGTGCCGCACCTGCTCGACCGCGCCCAGGGTCACGTGCCGCGACTGCAGGTTGTCTTCGCCGACGAAGGCTATGCCGGAACGCCTGTCGGGATGATCTGGCGTCTCTACGGCTGGGCGTTTCGGCTCGTGCGCCGGCTTTCGCCGGGTTTCGTGGTGCTGGCGAAGCGGTGGGTGGTCGAGCGGACGTTCGCGTGGTTCGGCGGGTACCGGCGTCTGTCGAAGGACTACGAGGCACTGCCGGTGATCAGCGCGGCGATGGTGCAACTGGCCGCAATCCGGCTGATGTCGCGGCGACTCGGGTAGATTCCCCAAACAGTCTCTGAGAGGTTGAGGGTGGCAAGGTTGAGAGGAACTGCCCTCGCCTCACGCGTCCGCTCTTCGTTTTCCCTCTCAACCCTGAAATCCCTCAACCTCCTCATGCGACGCTTCTGTCTCGCGCTGTGCCTCACCCTCGCCGCCTGCGCCTCGGAGCCCGCCCTACCGAGCCCGGATCAGGTCGCCCTTTTCGCCCAGGCCGTCGACGCCGAGCTCGTCGTCTCGACGAAGCCGAACGCGATGGAGTATGCGACGACCCGGATCACGGCCCCGGCCGGAGCGACCGTCCGCCTCGTGCTGGACAACACTGGCACGACGAGCCCGGCGATGCTCCACAACGTCGTCGTGCTCCGCACCCAGAGTGACATCGACCGCATCGGCCGCGCGGCGGCGGGCGTGGAGAGCCATATTCCGGATGATCCGGCCGTGATCGCCGGGACGCCCATCGCGCAGCCGGGCGGGCGGATGGCCGTCGTGTTCACGATGCCGCCGGCCGGGCGCTACCCGTACGTCTGCACCTACCCCGGGCACTACCAGTTCATGCGCGGCACGCTCGTCTCGACGCCGTCCTGACGATGAGGCAGCCCGAGCCCATGGGCTCGGACCGCCTCATGCGGAGTCGGACGCCTCACCGAAGGGTCCGCGGGCCGGGCTGCTCGCCCGGCGCGGCTTACTCGATGCGGCGGCGGATGAACCAGCGCTCGCCGAAGTTGAGCGTCAGCGAGCCGCGCGCGAAGACGTCGCGGACGAGCGCACCCTGCGTCGCGCCGCGCGTGCCGACCTCGAAGCCGAGGTCGAAGCGGGCGCCCGAGAGGCGGTTCGGGATCGAGACGCCGCCCGTGAGCGCGAGCGTCTGGACGGACTCGCCAGAGGGCGCGTAGAGGCCGCGCTCGCCGTAGGCGCCGATGCGGTAGGCCGTCTGCGCGAGCACGCTCGCGTTGCGGTTGCGCCCGGCCGGGACGACCTCGACGCCGCCGCCGAGGCGCAGCCGGTCGCGCAGCTCGTCGACGCCCGTCGCGGCGTTGTAGCCGCCGAGCGGGAGCGTGCTGGAGAACGACGACCACGGCTCGTAGGTCGCGTCGAGCGCGGCGAGCCAGCGGGCGCCGGCGCGGTACGAGAGGCCGCCGCGGGCGAGCAGCGGCAGGGTCGCGCGGCCGTCAGCCGACGTCGCGAGCGTGTCGCGGTCGAGGCTCTGGCCGAGCGTCAGCGTCTGCGTGCCCGTGAGGCGCGTCGGGAGCGTGACGGCGAGGCCGAACGCGAGCGCGTCGTCCTCGGAGGCGATGGAGCGGGCCGTGACGAGCGCGCCGAGCGTGCCCGAGACGCCCGAGAGGCGCGTCGAGCGGGACTGGCGGACTTCGCTGAAGGCGCCCGTATCGAAGCTCGTCCGCTGGATGTACTCGACGGTCCCGAAGAGGACGTCGGCCGAGGCGCCGAGCTGGAGGGCCTGGCCGACGCGCAGCCCGAGGCCGCCCGAGATGCGCTGGATGCCGCCGCCGCCCTCCTGGTTGAGCGCGTAGGCCGTCGTGTCGTCCTCGGTGATGAGCTGGCCGGGGATCGAGGCGCGGTAGTTGACGCGCGAGTACGGCCGGTAGCCGAACGTCAGGCCGAGGCGGGCCGGGATGAGCGGGATGCCGAGCTGGAGGCCGGCGACGTCGCCCGCAGTCGCGCGGCTGGCCGCCGTGCTGGCCGCGTCGGTCGAGCGGATACCCTGGACGCCGACGGCGGCGCGGAACGTCGTCACCTGCTGGTCAGCCCACCCGGCCGGGTTCGCGAGGCCGTTGTAGAAGACAGACCGCAGGCCGACCTGCGCGCCGCCGAGCATCTCGGACTGAGACGAGCTGAACTCGGTCCGCTCGCCGAGGCCGTAGCGCGAGTACACGGAGCCGTAGTTGTTCTGGCCCTGCGCGTGGGCCGCGGGAAGAGCGGCGCCGGCGGCGACGAGGACGAGGGCGACGCGGATCATCAGACGAGGCACGGGCAGCAGGGCGGCGGGCGGGGCAGGGGAGAGGCTCACGGAGTCGCGCTGACGACGGTGACGGCGAGGCGCGGGCGCGTGGTCGGCGTCGTCCCGTCAGTGATGACGGGCAGGACGTCGAGCGAGACCGTGGACGACTGGAGCACGTCCGCGAAGCGGACCTCGAACTGGCGGAACGTTCGCTGGCCGAGGACGAGCTGCTGGACGAAGCGCGTCAGCTCGACCGGGGCCGTCGTCCGGAGGTCGGTCGAGCCGACGGCCTGGAGCGGTGTGATGTAGCCGGCCGGGCCGGTGGTCTCACGAAGGAACAGGGTCCCGAACCGCGCGAGTGGGCGCTTGAACGGGCCGTCGGTGCCGGCGAGCGCCGGGTCCAGCGGCAACCGCAAGGTGGCCTGCGAGACGGGCAGCCGGGCGAGGCTCTCGAACGGGAACGTCAGCTTGATGCCCGTCGCCGAGCCGGCGCGGACGAGCCGGCGGCCCATCGGCGCCATCCCGGGCGTGCCCGACGTGAGGCGCGTGTAGACCTCGGAGAGCGGGAAGGCGACGGTGTCGCGGGCCGTCGCGACGCGGATGAAGCCGCGGCGCGCGGGGATGCCGCTGAGCCCGGTGACGTTGAAGCCGTACACCGCACCCGCGCCGGCCGGCGTGACCGGGCGGAGCTCGAAGCCCTCGAACGACGACCCGAAGGTGGCACTCTTGAACAGCGAGTCGTTGGCCGCCACGAAGGCCGGCGGCAGCGTGAACACGACGACCGAGTCGCGCCCGGTGGTCGTCGCCGTGGTAAGGAGGTCACCCGTGCCGAGCGTCGTGTCGGACGGGAGGCCGGTCGGGGACCACGTGCCCGTCACCCGGCGCAGCTCCATCTCGAGCGCGGTCGTGGTGTCGCCGTAGGCATATTCGCGGCGCAGCTCGAGCGTGATGCGCGTGATGGGCCGCTCGCGGAAGCCGCTCGGCAGCGTCGGCGCCGAGGCGTCGACGTAGGCGCGCGCCTCGGCGTCGCCGTAGAGCGCGTCGTGGACGGAGCCGACGAGCACGCGCGACTGCGTCGGGGGCGTGCCGTCGGCGATGCCCGACGTGACGAGGTCGTAGCGGACGGTGTCGACCGAGGCGGCCTCGATCGTGCGGACGTTCGGGTTCGGCGAGTCCTCGTCGATGAGGCCGAGGCCGACCGTGGACGGATCCTGGCAGGCCGAGAGAAGGACGAGGGCGAGGCCGACCGTGGCCTGGACGAGAGCGGGGACGCGCAAAGCGGAAAGGGGCGGACCTGAGGGGAGGCGCTGGGCGCCGCGTCGCGGGTGAACGCGGCGGGCAGGCCGTTCGCGCGCGGTCCCTCGAAAAGGCCCTGCGCGCCCGGCGAGCGTCAGCCCCGAAGGCTACGGGCCGGCCGGCCGCCGGTCCGCGACCATCGTGCAAAAACGCGCGCGCTCAAACCTGTCCGCGACGGCCATCCCGCCGCGGCGACCGGCTCTGCGTCAGGCGGCGAGGGCCGGGCTGAGCGTGGCGTAGAGGGCGGCCGCGCGCTCGGCTGCGGCGTCGTCGTCGCCGTCGAGGACGGGCCCGGCGGGCTCGCCGTCGCGCGGCCCGTCGCCGGGCGCGTAGGCGACGGCGTCGGCCGTCGTGAGGCCGATGGTGCGCAGCGACTGGCCGCCGAGCGCCTCCGGCAGGCCGAGCGCCGCGGCGTCCTCGGGCGTCAGCATGGGCTCGAAGCCCTCGATGACGTCCGGCGTGTAGACGGTGCGGGCGGCGGCGAGCTCGTCGTCGGCGCGGAGGACGTGGGGCGCGAACGCCCCGATCCAGCCGGCGGCGTGGACGACGTCGGGCGTCCAGCCGAGCTTGCGGGCCGTCGAGAGGGCGGCGCGGGCGAGGAAGAGGGCGCGCGCGGGGTTGTCCTCGAACACGACGTCGTCCTTGCGGTTGCTGTGCAGCCCCTTGCGCTTGAAGAACGCGACCGAGTCCATGAAGTAGACCTGGAGGCGGATGCCGGGGATCGACGCCACCTTGACGCGCAGCGTGTCGGTCTCGTCGCCGACCGGGATCTCGGCGCCCGACAGGCGGATGACCTCGTGGAGACGGTTACGCCGCTCCGAGACCACGCCGTACCGGGGCATGATGATGCGCGGCTCGACGCCGTGGTCTTCTTGGAGTCGCTCCGGCAACGTCCGCATCAGGTGCGACGTCGGCGTGGAGTCTGAGAACGGGGCGACTTCGCCAGCGACGAACAGGACCTTCATAGAAAGGGCTCAGACAGCTGTTTCACCTGCCCCAAATCTAACTCCGTGAGGGCCCTTTCGCCAACTCCGGACCGCAGGCCGCTCGCGACGGCATCGTATCATGAACGTCTCCAGACCGCTCAGACGTGACCAAAGCGCAGATCGTGGACCAGATCGCCGTGGCGACGGGCCTGACCAAAATCGAAACCGAGGCCGTCGTCGACGGCTTCATGGAGACCGTGACCTCCGCCGTCGCGAGCGGCGAGCGCGTCGAGCTGCGCGGCTTCGGCACGTTCCGCGCCGTGGCCCGGGCGGCGCGCACGGCCCGCAACCCGCACACGGCCGAGGCCGTGCCCGTGCCGGCGCGCGTCGCGCCGGTGTTCAAACCCGCCCAGGACTTCCGCCGCCGCGTCGAACAGGACGCCCCCGCCCCGTGACCGCCTGCCCCTCCTGCGGAGCCGCCGTCCGCGACGGCGACGCCCGCTGCCCGCTCTGCGGCACCGACGTCGCCGCGACGCCCGCTCTCGACGCGTCGGTGCTGGACGCGCCCGATCGCCCCGCTTTCTCTGGCGGGCTCGTCTGCCCGTCGTGCGGCCACGCCAACCCGTCCGGCGCCCGCTTCTGCAACGAATGCGGGACGACGCTGGCCGCGGAGGCGCCCGCCGCGGAGGCGCCCGCCGCCGAGGCGCGTACGCCCGTGCGTCCGGTCGCGGCACCTGCTGCCGACTCTGCGTCCGCGCCTGCCGCACCGGCCGATGCCGCGGGTCGCCGGGCGCTCCTGTTCGTCGGGGGCGGCGTCGCGATCGTCGTCGCGCTGTTCGCGATCAACGCGCTGAGCGCCCGCGCGCCCGCGACGCCCACCGCCGCGCCGGCCGGGCCGCAGGCTGCCGCCGGCGGACCCGCGGCGGCTGCCGCCGCCGTGCCGGACGGTCCGACGCCGGCGCTGCCCGACTCGCTGCAGCGGCAGGCCGACGCCCTCGAAGGCCAGAACACGGCGGAGGGCTGGTACGAAGGCGGGCGCTTCTACCTCACGGCCGGCTTCGACGCCCAGCAGACGGGCGACACGAACGGCGTCCTCTGGATCCGTCGCGCCGTCGCCGACTTCGAGAAGAGCCTCGCGCTCGAGGACGACGCCGACGTCCGGTTCGCGCTCGCCGAGGCGTCGCAGTTCGACCCGGCCAACCCGATGCGCCCGGTCGTCGAACTGCGCACGCTCCTCGCGGAGCACCCGGACCACATCGGCGGCAACTTCCTGCTCGGCGAGCGGCGCATGATGATCGGCCGCCTCGACAGCGCCCGCGTCTCGTTCCAGCGCGTCGCCGCGCTCGCTCCGGCGTCGGATCCGCTGCGCGCGCGCGCGCTCCAGATGATCGCCCAGCTGGACGAGGCGGGCGCGCCGACGCGCGGTGTCCCGGACGGCGCCGGCGCCCCGCCGCCCGCGGGCGTGCCCTCCGGAGTGCCGCCGGTGCTTCCGCCCGCGCAATGATCCGCGCTGCGGCCCTCGCAGCCGTGCTCACCCTCCTCGCCGGCTGTGGGTCGGACCCTGTGCCCCGCACCGTCACCGTCCGCGCCGACTCGACGCTCGGGCCCGTCCTGACGGCCGTGACGCCGCAGCTCGAGGCCGACCATCCGGGCCTGACCGTCCGCCTCGACACGAGCGCGTCGGGCGCGGCGGACGTCGTGGTGTCGGTCGACCCGCTCGACTCCGCTCCGGCAGGCGGCGTGGCGCTGGCGCGAGCGAACCTCGTCGTCGTCGGCCATCCCGGCGCCGACCCGGTGCCGACGCTCAACGCGTCCCTGGAGTCGGCGCGCTCGATCGGCGTGCCGCAGAGCGGGGCCGTCGCGCGGTTGGCTGCTCGCGTCCTCGAATCGGTGTCGCCGGACGTTGCGGCCCGCGTCGTGTCGTTCCCGACGACGCAGGCGGCGCTGGACTCGGTCGCCGTCCGGGCGACGGACGTCGCGCTCGTGCTCGCCCCGGCGGCGCTGGCGTCCAACGCCTACTCGGTGATCTACCGCCCGGCGGAGAGCGGGGCGACGACGGCCGTCGTCACCGGGCGCGTGCAGCCGGGCGCAGCGGGCGAGGCGCAGGCCGTGCTGGACGCGCTCGCCGCGCCGACGGCCTACCGCGCGTGGGCCGCCGCCGGCTTTCGCCCGCCGCCGGCCCGGCCGTAACGGCTACCGCTCGAAGCGCACGAGGACCTGCGACCGGAGGCCGGTGCGCTGGCCGCTCACGACCGGCGGCACGAACTGCATGTCGCGCACGAGGCTCTCGGCGAGCCCG
This sequence comes from Rhodothermales bacterium, assembly GCA_038233965.1. Taxonomy (GTDB): domain Bacteria; phylum Bacteroidota; class Rhodothermia; order Rhodothermales; family Rubricoccaceae; genus DASVSE01. The sequence continues at coordinate 24,060 of JBBSUZ010000010.1, forward strand.
TCGAGGCCGCCGCCGATCGGCGTCGCGACGGCGGTGCGGATGACGCGGCCTGAAGCGTCCGTCTCGAGCAGGACGAGGACGTCGCCCGCGAGGTTGCCCTCGGAGGCCCAGTACGGGTACTCCGCCTCATCGAGGCGCCGCCGCACGACGTCTGGGTTGGCGAGGCGCTCCATGTCGAAGCCCGGGAACGAGGCCGTCCCGCGGCGCGGCGCGACGGCCGGCACGGTGGGCGCGGTGGGCGCCGTGGGCGTCGGGATCGCGACGGGCCGGGCCGCGCGCGGGGCGCGCTCGCGCCGAGCCGGACGCTCCGGCCGGGCGGGCGCGGGGCGGCTCTGCTCGGCGGCGAGGTCGGACGTCAGCCGGTCGACGGTCGAGGTGAGGCGGTCGCGCTCGGCCTGGAGCGCCGCCACCTGGAGCAGGAGGGCGTCGCGCTCGCGCTGGACGGCGGCGAGGGCGTCGAGCGACTGCCGGC
>JBBSUZ010000011.1:0-23952 GCA_038233965.1 Rhodothermales bacterium
CCGGTTGTCCACGTGTCCACACCTGTCCACATCCGGGCCCCGCGCCTAGCCCGGCCGGGCGTCCACGGGTGGCGGCTGTGGGAAACCCTGGTGCACTCCGGGGAGCGGCGGGGCTTGACTCGGAGACGTTCCGGAGCATCCCGTTTCGATTCCACACGAGTCCCCACAGAAGGGCCGGTTGTCCACACCGTTCTCCACGATGTGGACGGCCTTTTTTGGCCCTGTGCGCGGCCTCTGGTGGGGAGCGGCCAGCAGGGAGTGGCCAGCTGGGGAATGCAGGGAGGCCAAAAGGACAGACTCAGTCTGGCGTCCCTGCTCTGGCAGTGCCCCTGCGGAAGCAGCGAAGGACGTCCTGCATTTCCCCGCTTCCCGCTTCCCGCTCCCTGCTTCCCTCACGGCTTGCCGAGCAGCGAGAACATCTTCTTCTTGTACGTCTCGACGCCCGGCTGGTCGAACGGGTCGACGCCGAGCAGCGTGCCCGATACAGCGACGGCGTGCTCGTAGAAGTGGACGAGCCGCCCGACGGCCTCTGCGTCGAGGCGCGGCAGCGTGAGGGTCCAGTTCGGGACGCCGCCCTCTGCGTGGGCGTCCGCCGTGGCGGTGTAGGCCTGCTCGTTGACGTAGCCCATCGGCTTGCCGGCGACGTAGTTCAGCCCGTCCGCGTCGCCCTCGACGCGCGGGACGACGAGGCCGCGGTTGGCGTCGTCGATGCGGAGGAAGGTTTCGACGAGTGAGCGCTGGCCCTGCTGCACGTACTGCCCGACCGAGTGCAGGTCCGTCGTGTACTGGAGGACGACCGGGAAGAGGCCCTTGTGCTCCTTGCCCTCGGACTCGCCGAAGAGCTGCTGCCACCACGCGCCGATGCCCTTCAGCGACTGGTCCATCACGGCGAGGATCTCCGTCTTGTAACCCGCCTCGTGAAAGAGGAACCGGTCGCCGGCGTACTGCAGGGCGGGGTGCGACGCGTCGGCCTCCAGCGTCTCGCGGGCGTCTGCGACGGCGCCGTAGACGAGGGCGCGGACGTCGATGCCGGCAGCGGCGATCGGGACGAGCCCGACGGGGGTCAGGACCGAGAAGCGGCCGCCGACCGAGTCCGGGATGACGTACATCCGGTAGCCCTTCTCTTTGGCGAAGTCGTGGAGCGTGCCCCGGTTGGCGTCCGTCGTGGCGATGATGCGGCGGTCGGCGTCCTCGAAGCGGGCCTCGACGAACTCGCGCGCGAGGCGGAAGGCGAGCGCCGGCTCCAGCGTCGTGCCCGACTTCGAGATGATGTTGATGTAGACCGACTTGCCTTCGAGGTGCTCGAAGAGGCGCGCGTGGTACTCGGGCGAGAGGCTGTTGCCGGCGAACAGGATCTCGGGGCCGGACGTGTCGAACGGCGGGCGCAGCGCCTGCACGACGGCCTCGGCGCCGAGGTAGCTGCCGCCGATGCCGATGCAGAGCAGGACGTCGGCGCGCTCGCGGATCTCCTCGCCGAGCGCGGCGACGGACGCGAGGAGGGCGTCGTCCGGGTTGAGGAGCAGGTCGCGCCAGCCGAGCATCTCGGGGCTGCGGGTTTCGCCATTGAGGACGCGGCGGTGGGCGTCGAGGACGCGGGCGTCGAGCGCGTCGCGCTCGGCGGCGGCGAGGAAGGAGAGGGCGCGCGAGCGGTCGAGGGCGATGGGCATCGTCGGGGCGGTCGGTGAGCGGACCGTACGCCCGCGCCCGGCCCGATGTGCCGCGAGATGACTACTGCGGCAGGCCGCTCCACGTCCGCATCCTGCTCAGGTCGTAGATCGCTGCCATCGCCGCCTCGTCTGCCCCACGGTCGTCCCTCGGTGACCAGTAGGTATAGGCCCGGTAGCGGGCGCCGTCCCGGATCTCGACCGCGATCGTCTCGCCGTCGCCGCGGATGCGGAGGGTTCCGGGCGCAGGAGGCTCCTGAGGCACCTCGCCGGAAAGGAGGCCGATCCGCAACGCGTCGAACCGTGCGAGCAGCGCAGCGGGGCTCAGCATGGTGGCGGACCGCCCGGACGGGCACGTCGTCATGCCATCTCTGCGAGTAGGGACGGCGCACCGGGACCCGAGCATGGGGATGACGAGGGAGTCGGAGAGGCTGCTCCACCAGAGCCAGGCGGTGTCCGACACCGCCGTCCCGTCATCGACGAGGCGCAGCGCGATCAGCGGAATGCGCGTGGACGACGTCTGACGGACTCGAATCTCGCGGACGCCCTCGGGCAGCGGCGTCGTGGCGAGCGGGGCGAGCCCGAGCCCGGCGGCGGCTCTCGCCTCGCGGGCAAGGAACTGTGTCTGCTCGTCCGCGGCCCACCACGCGGGCAGGCCCCACGCGACCGAGTCGGCGGTCTGGGCGCGGACGGTCGGGGCGATGAGGCAGATGAGGGCGACGGCGAGGCGCATCGGAGCGGAGGCAGGCACGGTGCGAGGGTAGCGACCGGCACCGTCCGGCGCGGGGCACATCGGCCGCCATGCCCGGATCATCACGCTGTCACGCATGCGACGCGCTGCGGGCAAGACGGTCGGTCAGCCGCGTCTCAGCGTCGGGCCACTCGTCGGCGAGAAGCGAGAAGTACACCGTGTCCCGCGACGTCCCGTCCTGCCGGACCATGTGCTGGCGGAGCGTGCCCTCCTCGGTCGCGCCGAGGCGCGCGATGGCGGCCCGCGAGGCGGCGTTGCGCGCGTCCGTCTTCCACTCGACGCGTCGCACGCCGAGCGTCTCGACCGCGTGCCGCATCAGCAAGAGCTTGGCCTCGGTGTTGACAGACGTTCGCTGCCACCGCGCCCCGATGAACGTCCACCCGATTTCGAGGCGCCGGTTGGCGAGGTCGACGTTGCCGAAGCGCGTGCTGCCGGCGACGGTGCCGTCGGCGACGATGGCGAACGGGAGAGACGTCCCGGCCGTCTGCGCGGCGAGCGCGGCGGCGATGTAGGCGTCGAGGTCGGCGCGAGTTCGGACTTGCGAGAGCGTCCACCGCCAGAGGTCCGGGTCCCGGGCGACATCCCAGAGCGCGTCGGCATGCTCGGGCGTGAGCGGCTCGAGCGTGACGTGTGCGCCCCGGAGTGTGACGGGATCGAGCGAGCTCACAGGCGGAACTGGGCGGCTTCGCGGAGCAGTGTCAGCACCGCCTCGGCCTTGGAAGGGTGGAAGTCGTCCTCGCCGAGCACCTCGTAGAAGACGGACACGATCTCGTCGCGGGTCAACTCGACGCCCGGGTCGCGGCGGATGGCGATGCAGAGCGCGTCCTCGTCGCCCATCCCGAAGTCGCCACGCAGCCACGCGCGGACGGCCGTGATCGGCGGCATCTGGAGGAGGCGGGCGCGGCGGCCGAGGACGCGCGCGAACGGATCGAACGGGGCGTCGGCGAGGCCGTCGTCGGGCGTGTCGCGGTAGAAGGCGTGCATCAGCGGATCGGGGCGAGAGGGCCGGGCTTGAAGCGGCTGTGCTCGAAGACGTCGCGGATGTCGGCGAGCACCTCGCGGTCGATCTGGAGCGTCTCGCCGGCCGCGAGGTTCACGCGCTGCACCTCGTCCACGCGCAGGTCGTAGTTCTCCCAGCCCATGTAGTCGACGAGCGTGCGCTGGAAGTCGGCGTCGACCGCGCCGTCGGCGGCGTGGTGCGAGAAGCCGCGCGCGCGCCAGATCGTCTGGATCTCGCGCGCGATGGCGGGCGTGACCGGGACGAGATTCTGCGCCTGCGTGTCGGTGAAGTAGAGGTCGTTGAGCGCGTAGAGGCGGACGAGCTCGGCGATGGGCGTCGGATGGTCGTAGACCGAGATGTCGACGATCGTATCCGACGCGTCGTAGCCCGCGCCGGCTTTGACGACGAGCAGGGCGGCGGACTGCTCGCCGCGGCGGTCGCCGCCGGCCGCGCCGCCCGCGACGAGGGCCGCGAGCAGGCGAGACGCGAGCGACCCTCGCGCTGCCTCGAACGCCCGCGCCATCGCATCGACGGTCTCGGCTGAGACGAGGATGTTGCCCTGGACGGTGAACGTCTGCCCGGTCACGACCTCGCCCGGCCCGGCGACGCGCACGCCGCCGCCCGCCTGCCCGACGCGGCCGCCGCGCCACTCGGCCGCCTCGGCGCCGGTCCACGTCGCGGCGTTCCCGTGGCGGTCCACGATGCCGACCTGCCGCTGCTCGGGGTTCGGGTCCTGCCGGATGAGGATGCGCAGCGCCTCCTCCGCGGATGCGCCGTTGCGCATCAGCACGAGGCCGGTCCGGCCGTAGTCCAGCCGGGCGAAGCTCTGCGTCGCGACCGCGCCGGCCGCGGGATCGGCCCACGGGACGACGGCGCGGACGTTGGGGAACTTGGACTGCACGGCGATGCCCATCTCACCCGTGGTCGTGTCCACGGCGACGATCGAGAACGTCGACACGAGCGGGTCGCCGGCGGCGTTGGTCTGGACGTCGTGGGTCGCGTCGGCGCGGTCGGCGCCGGGCGCGGGCCACGACAGCGCGAGCGCGACGGCCGCGGCGACGAGCAGCGCGAGGCAGACGAAGGCCGCGCGGCGGAGCGTTGAGCGGGTCATCGGCGCATCAGGTTGGCGTCGCGCTATTCTAACCGTCTCCCGCCCGTCCGCGATGCGTCCCGTCCTGATTCTGCTGGCCCTGCTCGCGGTCGCCCCGGCGGCTCGCGCGCAGGAGCGCGCCTCGGGCGGCGGCGAGGTCGCCATCGCGCGCGTCCACTACGGCGGCGGCGGCGACTGGTACTCCGGCGACCCGCTCCCGACGCTGATCGCATACGCCCGCGCCCACTCGCTGCTGGACCTCGACCCCGAGCCGCACACGGTCGACCTCGACTCGGACCGCCTCTTCGACTACCCGTTCCTGTACCTCAACGGCCACGGGTCGGTGGACTTCACGGACGCCGAGGCCGCCCGCCTGCGGCGCTACCTCGACGCCGGCGGCTTCCTCTACGTCAACGACGACTACGGCCTCGACGAGACGATCCGCGCCGAGCTGCGCCGCGTCTACCCGGACCAGGAGCTGCGCGCGCTTCCCAACTCGCACCCGCTCTACCACGCCCACTTCGACGTCCCGGGCGGGCTGCCCAAGGTCCACGAGCACGACGGCCTGCCGGCGCAGGGGTTCGGCCTGTTCCACGAGGGCCGCCTCGTCGTGTTCTATGCCTACCAGAGCGACCTCGCGGACGGCTGGGAGCCCGAGGGCACGCACCCGGACCCGCCCTCTGTCCGCGAGGCGGCGCTGCGGATGGGCGTCAACCTGCTCGTCTACGCGATGTCGCAGGGCGTCGGGTCGTGAGGTGAGCGGGGGTTAACACCGGCGTGGAGCGGCCGATACCCGGGCGTGCGACGGGCCAGACGTCCCGCTCGCGGTCTCTTGCGCCCCGCCCCCATGACGCCGCTCCGCATCCTCTTCGCCGGTCTCCTCGCCGTGGGGACGATGCTGTACGTGCTCAACCCCGGCCCGGAGGCCTTCGAGCATTTCTACCGGCTCGACACCGCCGAGCGCGCCGAGGCGCGCGCGCGCGCCGGCGACAGCCTGCTCGCCTCCACGCCGTCCCGCGTCTTTCTCGCCGACCGCACCGGCCGCGCCGTCAGCGACGCCGCCGACGTCGGGTATGAGCGAGTCGACTACCACGTCGCCAGCCTTTACCGCGTCGACGCGAACGAGGGCCGCGCCGGCGGCAAGTGGACGTACCTCGGCATCGCCGGCTGGTTCGTCCCCACCGAGCAGCCGCCGGCCGACGAGGTGGCACAGCCACCGGCCTCGCGCACGACGACGCCCCGCTTCCCCGGCATGCCCGGCGGCTGAGCGCGAACAGGCGACGGGGGCGCTAGCTTGGCGGTTTACCCCGCCCCCGCCGCCATGACGACGCAGTCGCTCGCCGAGCAAGACCCCGCCATCGCCGACCTCATCCGCCGCGAGACCGAGCGCCAGAACGACGGCCTCGAGCTCATCGCGTCCGAGAACTTCGTCAGCCCGGCCGTGATGGAGGCCGTCGGGTCGGTGCTGACCAACAAGTACGCCGAGGGCCTGCCGGGCAAGCGCTACTACGGCGGCTGCGAGATCGTGGACGAGGCCGAGGTAATCGCCCGCGACCGCGCCCGCGAGCTGTTCCAGTGCGACTGGGTCAACGTGCAGCCGCACTCCGGCGCGACGGCCAACCACGCCATCTACCTCGCGTTCATGACCCCCGGCGACCGCCTGCTCGGGCTCGACCTCGCCCACGGCGGCCACCTCACGCACGGCAGCCCGGTCAACTTCTCGGGCAAGCTCTACGACGCCCACTTCTACGGCGTCGACATCGACGGGCCGAACGCCGGGCGGATCGACATGGACCGCCTGCGCGCGAAGGCGCTCGAGGTCCGGCCGAAGATGCTGTCGGTCGGCGCGAGCGCGTACTCCCGCGACTTCGACTACGCCGCGATGCGCGCCATCGCCGACGAGGTCGGGGCGATCCTGTGGGTGGACATGGCGCACACGGCCGGCCTCATCGCTGCGCGCCTGCTCAACGACCCGCTCCCGCACGCGCACGTCGTGAGCACGACGACGCACAAGACGCTCCGCGGCCCGCGCGGCGGCCTGCTGCTCGTCGGCAAAGACGGGCCGTCGCCGACCGGCGAGACGCTCAAGAACGGGACGCCCAAGACGACCGGGCAGGTGCTGGACTCGGCCATGTTCCCCGGGGCCATCGGCGGGCCGCTCATGCACGCCATCGCCGGCAAGGCCGTCGCCTTCGGCGAGGCGCTCCGGCCGGACTTCGTCGACTACCAGCGGCGGACCATCGCGAGCGCGCAGGCCATGGCTGAGGCGTTCGTCGAGCGCGGCTACGCCGTCGTCTCCGGCGGGACGGACAACCACCTCGCGCTCGTGGACCTGCGATCGAAGGGCGTCACGGGCAAGCAGGCCGAGGCGATGCTCGGCGAGGCCGCGATCACGGTCAACAAGAACATGGTCCCGGGCGACCCCGAGAGCCCGTTCGTGACGTCCGGCATCCGCGTCGGCGCGCCCGCGATGGCGACGCGCGGCTTCGGGCCCGACGAGTTCCGCACCGTCGCCGCGCTCATCGACCGCGTCATCTCGTCCGGCGGTGCCGACGCCGCGGCCGTCCGCGGCGACGTCCGCGCATTGTGCGACGCGTTCCCGCTCTACGCCCTCGAGCCGGCCTGACGCGCGGCGTACTCTGCTGAGCCATCAGCCGCCCGACCGATGCCCGACGCCTGTCCTGACGCCCCGACGTCCAGCGCCGCTCTCGCCGCCGCTCAGGCGGCCGGCCTCTCCGAGCCCCACGCCCGCCGCGTCGCTCTCGTCGAGCGGCTCGTCGGGCGCGCGGCCGTCGAGCGGTACGGCCCCGAGGCCGGGGCGCTCCTCGCCGACGTCCTCGCGCGCGTCCGGCAGGACGGGCCCGACGCCTTCGACGCCGTCGCCGACACGCTCGCTGACGCGCCGACCGAGCGTCTGCTGGCCGTCGTGCGGACGCTCACGGCGGGCTTCCACCTCGTCAACAAGGCCGAGCAGATCGAGATCGTGCGCGTCAACCGCGCCCGCGCGATGGACGCGACGCCCGAGACGCCGCGCGGCGAGTCGATGGCCGAGGCCGTCCGCCACCTCTGCGACGCGGGCCTCGACGCCGAGGCCGCGCTCGCGCTCGTCGCCCGGCTCGACATCCAGCCGACGCTCACCGCGCACCCGACCGAGGCGCGGCGGCGCACGATGCTGCTGCACCAGCAGGCCGCCGCGGCCGGCCTCGACGCGCTCACGACGCCCGGCGCGCTCACTCCCGACGAGGCCGCGGACACGCTCGCCGACGTCGAGAACCGGCTCCGGCTGATGCTCACGACTGACGAGGTCCGCCCGGCCGCCGTCACCGTCCGCGACGAGATCCGCCACGGCCTCTACTTCGTCGCGACGACGATCTGGGACACGGTCCCGCGCATCCACGCCGACCTGCGACGGGCCTTCGCCGAGACCTACGGCGTCGAGATCCCCGACGGCCAGCTGGACGGGCTGCTCCGGCTGCGGTCGTGGATCGGAGGCGACCGCGATGGCAACCCCAACGTCACGCCCGAGGTCACGGCGTGGGCCTTCCGCGCGCACCGCGACGACGCGCTCCGCCTGCACCGCCGCGCCGTCGACGCGCTCCGGCTCGAGCTCTCCGTGAGCGACCAGCAGGTCGACTTCCCCGACGCGCTCGCGGCCAGCGTCGAAGCGGACCGGGCCGCCGCGCCGCTCGACGAGCGCCGGTGGCGGCAGAACACGCACGAGCCGATCCGCCTCAAACTGATGCAGGTCGCCGAGCGCATCGGCGCGCTCATCGACGCACCCGACACCGCCGTCTCGTACACGGCCGCCGACTACCGCGCCGACCTCGCGCTCGTCGCCGACAGCCTCGCCGCTGCCGGACTCGCGTCGGTCGCCGAAACCGGCCCACTCGCCGCGCTCCGCGTGCAGGCGCAGGCCTTCGGCTTCCACCTCGCCGCGCTCGACGTCCGTCAGCACAGCCGCGTCCACGAGGCCGCCGTCGCCGACCTGTTCGCTCGGGCAGGCGTCACCGCCGACTACGCCGCGCTCTCGGAGCCCGAGCGCCTCGACCTGCTCGAAGCAGAACTCGCCAGCCCGCGCCCGCTCGTCCGTGCGGACGCCGACGTCGGGCCGGACGCGGCGTCTGCGCTCGGGGCCTACCGCGCGGCTCGGGACGCGCACGCTGCCGAGCCCGAGGCCCTCGGCGCGTTCATCGTCTCCATGACGGACTCGGTGAGCGACATGCTCGAGGTCCTGCTCATCGCCCGCGAAGCCGGGTTGTGGACGCTCAACGCCGATGGAAGCGTGTCGTCACCCGTCGACGCTGTCCCGCTCTTCGAGACGATCTCGGACCTCGACGCCGCGCCGCGCCTGCTCGCCGCCCTCTTCGCGAGCCCGGCCTACCGCCGCCACCTCGCCGCGCGCGGCGACTTCCAGGAGGTCATGCTCGGCTACTCGGACTCGAACAAGGACGGCGGCTACTGGGCGGCCAATGCCTCACTCCACTCGGCACAGCGCGCCGTCGGGGTGGCCTGCAGCGATGCAGGCGTCGAGCTGCGGCTGTTCCACGGGCGGGGCGGGACGGTCGGGCGCGGCGGCGGGCGCGCGGGGCAGGCGATCCTCGGGATGCCCGCCGAGGCGCAGTCCGGCCGCATCCGGTTCACGGAACAGGGCGAGGTCATCTCGTTCCGTTATGCACTCCCCGGCATCGCGCACCGCCACCTCGAGCAGATCGTCAACGCGCAGACGATCGCCCTGGCCGACGCGGGTCGGTCAACGGGTGATGACCCGGCCACGGGCGACGTCTGGCAGACCGTCGCCGAGCGCTCGATGGCTGTCTACCGCGACCTCATCGACGCGCCTGGCTTCTGGGAGTGGTTCCGGCTCGCGACGCCGTTCGAGTCCATCGCCGGACTCACGATCGCGTCGCGTCCCGTCTCACGTGGCGGCCCGCCCGCGCTCGACACGCTCCGCGCGATCCCGTGGGTCTTCTCGTGGACGCAGCCGCGCATGACGGTCCCGGGCTGGTTCGGGACGGGCACGGCGCTCGCCGAGGCGTTCTCCGCCGGCCACCTCGACACGCTCCGAGCGGCCTACGACGCGTCGCCGTTCCTCCAGGCCGTCGTCGGGAACGCGATGCGCGAGATGGGGCGTGCTCGCCTGAGCATCGCCCGGCGCTACGCCGCCCGCGCGGATGCCGGCGGGGCGGACGGAACGCCCTTCGAGCGCGTCGAGGCCGAGTTCGCCCGTGCCGAGCGCGCCCTGCTGCGCCTCGCCCGCCGCGACACCCTCCTGCCCGAAGGCTCGTCCGTCGCGGCTACGATCCGCTACCGCAACCCGCCGACGGACGTGCTGAACCTCATCCAGGTCGAGCTGATGGGTCGCCACGATGCCGCACCCGAGGACGCGGACGTCCAGGGGGCGCTGCTCGCGACGCTCAATGCCATCGCCGCCGCGATGCAGAGCACGGGCTGATCGAAGGTGGAAGGGTGAAGAGGTTGACGGATTGAAGGGTCGATTCAATTCCCTTCCACCCTTCAACCCGATCACCCTTCAACCCTCTGCCATTCCGTCGTCACGCCCTCGGCGCTAGCTTGCCCGACACCTCCTGAATCCCCGTGTACGCATTCATTTCGGGCACGCTCGTCGAGAAGAAGCCGACCGAGGCCGTCGTCGACGCCGGCGGCGTCGGGTACCGGTTGCTCATCCCGGCGTCGAGCTACGACAAGCTGCCGGAGGCGGGTAAGCCGGCGCGCCTGCTCACGACGTTTATCGTGCGCGAGGACTCGCAGACGCTCTACGGCTTCGCGACAGAGGGCGAGAAGACGGCCTTCGAGACGATGACGGCCGTCTCGGGCGTCGGGCCGAAGCTGGCGCTCGCGGCGCTCTCAGCGATGTCGCCGGCCGAGCTGCGCGACACGGTCGTCGCGGGCGACGTGGCGATGCTGACGCGCATCCCGGGCGTCGGCAAGAAGCTGGCCGAACTGCTCGTGGTCAAGCTGCGGGACAAGTTCGCGGCGGTCGACGGGCTCGAGGCGGGCGGCGTGCTCGCCGGCGACGGCGCGCTCGGGGAGGCGCGGGCGGACGCGCGCGCCGGGCTCGAGGCGCTCGGGCTGTCGCGCGCCGAGGCCGAGCGGAGGCTCCGCAAGGCGCTCAAGGCGCACCCCGGCACGCAGTCCGCCGAGGACCTGCTGCGGCTCGCGCTCCGCGAGGCCTGACGCGCCCGGCGCCGGGTGGGAAACACGGCCCGGCGTGCTCCGGTTGGGACGAGATACACCATCTCGCCCCACTCATGGACACGCGCTCCATCGGCTCACTCCGCGTTTCGACCGTCGGCCTCGGCTGCAACAACTTCGGCTGGCACCTCGACGAGCCTGCCTCGCAGGCGGTCGTCCACGCCGCGCTCGACGCCGGCATCACGCACTTCGACACCGCCGACGTCTACGGCGACGGTGCGAGCGAGACGATGCTCGGCCGCGCCCTCGGTGCCCGCCGCGCCGACGTCGTCATCGCGACCAAGTTCGGCAACAAGACGGACGGGCGGCCCGAGACCGTCGCCCGTTCGGCCGAGGCCAGCCTCGAGCGCCTTGGGACGGACGTCATCGATCTTTACTACTACCACAAGCCCGACGGCACGACGCCCGTCGCCGACACGCTCGGCGCGCTCGCGCGGCTCGTCGAGGCCGGGAAGGTGCGCGAGATCGCGTGCTCCAACTTCTCGGCCGAGCAGATGCGCGAGGCCGAGGCGTCGGGCGTCGGCGTGCGGTTCGTGGCGAACCAGGGCGAGTACAGCCTGCTCCACCGCGACCCCGAGACGAACGGCGAACTCGACGCCTGCCGCACGCTCGGGCTGGCCTACGTCCCGTACTTCCCGCTCAAGAGCGGCCTGCTAACAGGCAAGTACCGCAAAGGCCGTGACGCGCCCGAGGGCACACGCCTTGCCGGCGACACGGAGGGCAGCGCCTTCCAGAGCATGGGCGACCGCCTGCTGACGGACGCCAACCTCGACGCCGTCGAGCGGCTCATCGGGTGGGCCGAGGCGCACGGGCGGACGATCCTCGACGTCGCGTTCGCATTCCTGCTCGCGCGGCCCGTCGTCGCGTCCGTCATCGCCGGCGCAACGAAGCCGTCACAGATCGAGTCCAACGTCGCCGCCGCATCGACGCCGCTGACAGGCGCTGAGGTCGACGAGATCGAGAGTCTGCTCGGTGCAGTCGCCTGATCGTCCCGCGTGACGGGTTCACCGTCTTCTCGGCATCGGCCGCGGCGTGCCGGCGTAGATTGCGGGCATGGTGCCGTGGCCGAGCGGTTAGGCACAGGTCTGCAAAACCTGCTACAGCGGTTCAAGTCCGCTCGGCACCTCCCGCGCCCGCCCGATCCGTTCGGGTGGGCGCGCTGCATCTCAGGCGGTGCGTGTCAGGGGTTCGGGGCGGCCGCCTCGGCTGCGCCCGGCACGACGTGCACGATCTCCGGCGGCGTCGAGCCCGCCTTGACGGGCCGGCTCTGACCCTTGCCCTTCTTCTTGAGCTGGCGGTACCGCGCGACGTCCAGCGTGTCCGGCGCGACGGCCCAGACGAGGGCGCCGCGGCCGGCCGTGACGTCCGCCCAGCGCACGACCGGGACGTCGATGCGGAGGACGGAGGCCGTCTTCACCTCGAACGTCCCGCCGCCGACGAGGAGCGCGGCGAGCCCGGACGTCGTCGGCTCGTGGCCGATCACGACGAGCGTGGACGCCGCGTCCGGCTCGGCCTGGATCTCGGCGAGGACAGCCTGCGGTGTTGCCTCGTAGAGCGCGTCCGTGACGCGGTCCGTGGACTTCCAGAAGCCGGCCTCGGCGGCGAGGCGCGCCGTCTCGCGCGTCCGCACGGCGGACGAGATGAGGGCCCGCTCGGGCATGCAGCCCGCCGCCGTGATGAGGCGGCCCATTTTGGCCGCCGCCTTGTGGCCGCGCTCGGCGAGCGGCCGCTCGGCGTCCGCCGCCTCGGCCGTCCAGTCGGACTTGGCGTGGCGGAACAGCAGGATCGTCTTCATCGGCAGAGAGAGGGTACGGGTTGAGAGTCGGCGGTTGCAGAGTGAAAGGCGGACGCTCGTCCTCTTCAGGCGGCGGCACTACCGCGTCCCTGGTGACGTCCGACCCGCTTTTTGGGCTCTACGCGGCCAAGCTACGGCGTGACGACCGGCGGCGCGATGATCGGCAGGCCCGTCGACGCGTCGACGCCGATCGGGGTCACGATCCTCGGGCCGGACTGGAAGAAGGCGGCGTAGCTGAACACGATGATGAAGGCGGCGACGCCGATCACGAGCGCGCTCAGGAACGCGGTGTACGCGCCGCGGAGCAGCTTGTACTTGCGCTCGAGCACGGCCCCGACGCCGTAGATGTCCGTGATCATGAGCTCGTAGAGCGCGACCGAGTCGTTCATGCGCTCCTTCATCGCCGTCTGGTAGTCCGCCGGGGAGAGGCTCGCGAAGTTACCGAAGAAGAGGATGTTGGCCTTGCTCCGGCGAATCTCGTCGAGCGTCATATGGCTCGTGTGGACGCGAGGGCGCGCCGAGAGGACCGAGAACACGAGCGACACGAGGCACCCGACCAGAAAGATGATCGTCGGCGTGAGCAGCCACGGGTTGGAGTCCAGCTTCGGCGCGATCGACGCGATCAGGATCGAGACCATGAGGCCGTTGATCGAGATCATGATGTTGGCCTTAGAGTCCGCGAGCGACGTCAGGTCCATGTTGACGCGGTAGCTCGTCCGGAACAGCGTCTCGACGCCGCGGCGCGAGCCCATCGCGCGGAAGAGCGCGTCGGGGTCGGACGGGTCACCCTCGGGCTCGGCCTCTTTCTTGGCCTTCTTCTTTTTCTTCTTCTTTTTCTTCACCTCCTCCATCGCGACCGTCAGGGCCTCCGTGATGACGGGGTAGGCCACGGCGTCATCGGCCTCGTCGAGGGGGGCGAGCGCATCTGCGGGGACGTCGGCCGGGACGGGGGCGCCAGTCAGGTCGCGGAGCGTGTCGAGGGCGGGCGTGTCGGCCATGGGATTTTGAATCTGAAAACGGGAGTGTAGCAAACTCCTCCTCGTCAGGCCGGATGACCCCGGGCCTGAGGTGACGGCGAGGCCGACGGAGGGGCTGCATGTTCGGACGGCGGCGCTCTGCTCAGGTGCGCCTCCACTCCGCTGAAGCTCAGAACGAGAAGCCGGTGCCGAAGGTGACGAGCGTGGCCTCGGACGAGCGCGCGACGACCAGCGTCAGGATGGCGCGGTCGAGGGCGTTGAACGAGAGCCCGCCGCCGTAGCCGAGGTGGATGCGCGAGCCGGCGTCGACGTCGACCGTCGCAGGGCCGCACGAGATGATGCCGCAGATGATCTGCGTCTGGTCGTCGGACCAGACGCGGCCGGCGTCCGTGAAGGCGATCGCGCCGACCGTGAACGGGGCGGCGTACGTGTCGAGGCGGAAGAGCTTGGCGCGCAACTCGGCGCCGGCATAGACGGCCGAGCGGCCCGCGAAGCGCTCGCGGCGGTACCCGCGCAGCGACTGGCGCCCGCCGACGACGGCGGCGTCGTAAAACGGGAAGTCCCCGAAGCGGTGGTCGCCGCCGGCGCGCAGCGCGAGCGTGAGCTGCGGCGCGTAGTTGATCGGGAAGTAGGCCTGCGCCTCGCCCCCGGCCGAGCCGTAGTTGCCCGCCGCGCCCGTCACGCCGACGCGGTATGCGCCGGTCGCCATGAGGCGGACGCCCTGGACCGGGTTCGCACCGCCGTACGTCGTCGAGAGTGTGAGCCGCGAGACGGCCCCGGCGTGGAACGACGGGCTGAACACGCTGGGATCGACGGCGCCGAGCGCGTCGACGGGCGTGAGCAGGAGCGAGTCGCCCCGGGCGACGTCCGCGTAGCGCAGCGTCGGGCCGACGACGAGGCGCAGGCCCTGTCCGAGCGTCCCGCCGAAGGCAGCGTCGAACTGGACGCGCGCGATGTCGACGCGCTCGCGGCGGTCGAAGAGGTCCTGCGTGCCGTTGCCGAAGCCGTAGAAGTTGCGGACGTAGCGCGGCGTCGACGCGAGGGCGTCGACGTCGAGGTCGAAGATGCCGACGGCCTCCTTCATGCGGCCCGTGTACGTGCCCTGGAGGCCGCCCGTGGACGTCGAGACGGACGCGCCGAGCGTGTGCGTGGCCGCGTTCGGGCGCAGGCGGAAGCCCGGGATCGTCGCCGTGACCTGCGCGCCGACTACGACGCCGTCGGTCGGGTTGTAGCCGATGATCGGGATGGCGGACGTCCGCCGGAGGACGTGCTCGTAGCTGTCGTACCGGTTGACGTTGCCACTGTCCGAGCGGCGGTCCTCGACATGCCGGCCCTGCGTGCCGATGGCGGCGCCGTCGGGCGTGTCGTAGAGCGCGACGTCGCCGCCCGGCGCCTCGAGCGAGTCGCGGCCGCCGCCGCCGATGACGCGCACGGCGATGGTCTGAGGGCCGGTCCCGACGATCTCGAACAGGTCGCGGCCGCCGAAGCCGTAGAACCGGACCTCCTGCGTTTCGCGCGGCAGGAAGGTGCGCTCGTAGAGGACGCGGTCCTCGGCGTCTCGCTTGGCCGAGCGGACGACGACGCTCAGGCGGCCGTCCGCCTCGCGCGTGGCCGTGAAGCGCTCGCGCTCGTCGGACCCGACCACGTCGACGATGCCCGAGTGCAGCTCGTAGAGCTCCGTCATGGCCGCCACGAGACGGTCGCGGCGACCGCGCAGCCCGAGCGTCCACGCGGCGCCGACCTGGGCGTAGATCTCGGACGGCAGCGCGCGGACGGCCGCGTCGATGGTCGCGTCCGAGAGGTCCGCCTGGACGGCCCGGGCGACGTCCTGCATGTCGGCGAGCGTGAGCGTGTTGAAGTAGCGGCGGTCCTGCTCGAAGCCGTTGGCGGTGAGGCCGCGGAGGCCGCCGAAGTCCTCGCCGAACGGCTGGAGGCGCTCGTCCGCGAAGCGGCGCAGGAAGTACGGCGCGAAGCCGCCGATCTGGTAGAACGCGAAGTCGTGGTCCTTGGCGACGGGCCGGTAGACCTTGCCGCGCGTGGCGGCGTCGCCGCTCAGGCTCGGGTCGAGGTCGCCGGGCTCGTAGGCCGCCCAGCGCCACTGGTCCTCGTGGCGGTCCCAGTCCGCGATCAGGAAGTCGACGAGGCGGGCGCGGAGGAAGGCGCGCTGGTCGACGTGGTGGTCCTGGTCCGTGCGGAGCTTCTCGCGCAGCTTGGACTCCGAGACGACGTTCTCGACCCCCTCGAAGCCCTCGACGCCGCGCATGTCGTCGTCGGCGCGGACCTCGAGTAGGGCGACGCGGTTGGCGAAGCGCTCGCGGTAGCGGCCGAGGCGCGGGTCGTCGGGGACGTAGACCATGCTCGGGCGGGCGATGAGGACGCCGGCCGCGCGCGAGAGCGGGTACGCGACGAGCGCGCCGAAGGGCGTCTGGGCCGAGCGGAGGTCGAGGACGACCGAGCCGGCGACGCCGTCGCGGAGCTCCTCGGGGATCTGGCCCGTGCCGCCCTTCTCGACGAGGCGCAGGCCGTACTGGCGGCCGTCCGCGCCCTCGAGGCGCAGGCCGGTGGTCTGGTTGCCGCCGCCCTGGTAGAGGACGGTCAGGCCGCCGCCGCCCTCGGCGCCGAGGTCCAGCACGGGCAGCGAGACGGGTGTGGCCCAGACGTCGCGGTAGCCCGCGCCCCAGACCGTCCGCTGGAACGACGAGTTGCGGAACGGGCCCGTCGTGAAGTTGACGTCGGTCGGGACGACGACGCGCGTGCCAATCTCGGGCGGCAGCTCGCCGCGCGTGGTCTCGGGGATGTCCGGCGCGGTGAGCTCCGGGTTGGCCTCGGCGAGCGCCTGCCGGAAGGCGACGGTCGTCTGGCCCGTGCGGACGTCCACCTCGACCGTCTCGGCCCACAGGCGGCCGTCGGCGAAGTAGACGAGGCGCTGGTAGCCGGGGCGCGGGAGGACGTGCGCGGCCCCGCGGCCCGCGACGGCCGGCGCGGCGACGCCACCGCCCGTCCCCGAGACGAGGTACGACTGGCGGCTCGTCTCCGAGCGGACGACGTCGAACGTCTCGAGCGCGCGGTCGTGGGCGGAGGCGTAGACGAGGCGGTCCTGGCGGGCGAAGAGGCCGTCGAGGACCGAGCGCATCGAGCGGTAACGGTCCGAGGCGAGGCTCTGCGGCCCGGTGCCGACGGTCTGCCCGACGAGCGGCCCGATGCCGAGCGTCGCGAGCGTCTGCCCGACCGTCCGCTGCCCGGCGTACTCGCCGTTGGAGACGATCGGGTGGTGGCCCACGACGACGATGCGGTCGTCGTCGCGGTCCTCGATGACCTGGCCGAGGTAGGTCGCGACGTCGGCGGGGGAGCGGACGTTCTCGCCGTCGAACTCGCCGTCCGGGCGGTCGTCGCGGAGCCACCACGCGGTGTCGATGGCGACGAGGCTGAGGCCGTCGGCGAGCTCGATCAGGCGCGGGCCGCCGGCCTGGTCGCCCGGCGTGAGCACGCTGTCGCCCAGGACGCGGATGAGGGCGTCCTCGAGGCGCTTGACGCCCGCCTTGCCCTGCGCCCAGTCACGGTCGCCGGGGAGCACGACGAGGCGGCCGGGGTAGCCGGTGAGCGCGCGACCGAGCGCCTCGACGGGGCGCATCGCCTCTGCGTCGCCCTCGCGGAGGCCGTTGCGCGTCTCGTCGCCCAGCAGGACGACGGCAGAGGCCTGGCCGGCGGCGCGGGCATCGGCGGCCATCGCCGTCAGAACCGCCTCGGAGCCGCGCGCGATGTCGCCGGTGTTGCCGGTGAGGAAGACGCGGTACGCGACGACGCCGTCGGGCAGCGGCTGCGCGGGGGCGTCGCGGTAGCGCGGCGCGACGTAATCACGGGTCGTGGCACAGCCGGCCATGAGGGCGACGGCAGCGACGAGCGCGGCGGCGAAGGCGGGGCGTGCGAGCGCCGGGCGCTTAACGGTCGGTCGGATCAAAGCGAAGCAGCGTCGCGGGGCCGTCGGGGCCCTCGTTGGAAATGAAAAGCGTCCCATCGGGCAGGAACGTCAGGCCCTCGGGCTGTGCGTAGAGTGCCTCCGGCAGGTCGACGACCGTCCGCAGCGTTCCGTCGGGGGCGACGACGGCGATGGCCTTGCGGACGGACGACAGCACGTAAAACTCGCCCGTGGCGGGGCGGATGGCGATGGCGGACGGCTTGAACGGACGCTCGGCATCGACCAGCCTGCGGTCCAGCGTAAATACCGGCGCGGCGGAGAGCGTGCGCGTGGCGAGGTCGAATGCGTAAACGGAGCGGACGTCGCCGAGCCCGGCGCCCGGGTTCTCCTTGCACGCGATGAGCAGGCGGTTTCCGGCGGCGTCGTAGGCCAGTCCCTCGGTGTCGTTGCGCCCGGCGAGGCCGGTGTCGATGCGCTCGGCCTCGACCTCCGTCTGGCCGCGGTGGATGAGGAAGAGCGTCCCGTTGCTCTCGAGCGCCCAGACGTCGTCGCCGACCTGCTCGACGCCTTCGAAGTCGCCGCGCTCCTTGAAGGTCGTCCGGCTGCGGATGGCGGCCGTCGCGGGGTCGAGCGAGAAGAGAATGCCGGCCTCGTCCTGCACCGTTCCGAGCGAACCGTCGGCGAGAACGGTGAGGTCCGAGATCTCGCGCAGCTCGCGCGGCAGGTCGAACGCGGCGGACGGCGCGGCGAGCGCGTACGGCACGTTGGGCAACCGCGCGGCCTGCTCGGTGGTCGGCTCGGCGGCGGGGGCCGGATCGCCGCAGGTCGCGGCGAACAGGGACAGGAGGACGGGAAGGGCCAGAAGTCGGTGCATCGCGCGTCAACGCATCGAGGCGTGCGGTGGTTCGGGAAGACGCGGTGCGGGGTGGCGGCGGTGCACTCGCGTGCAGAACCCCCGGTCGAACGTGCGGGACAACCGGCAACGTGAACGATCTGCATTGCACGTTCGCACTGTCCCCCTCGGCCGAGCAGGGCCGCTAAGCCCTCCGGGCTGACCCAGACGCACACCCAGAATCAACGTCGTCCCGGACTTGATCCGGGATCTCCTCGGCGTCGGTCCGTGCAGGACAGGTCCATTCGAGCACGTCCGACCGTCCTGGAGATCCCGGCTCGGGGGCCGGGATGACCGAGCATCGCGGGCGTGTCGAAGAACTTAGAAACTGTTTGGCGAAGGACCTTTCCACCTGTCATCCTGAGTGGAGCGAGCCACGGGCGAGCGCAGTCGAAGGATCTCTGCCGCGCAACGGGCCCAAGCAGCGCGCTGACCTCAGCCGTCTGCTCGGCAGAGATCCTTCGACAGGCTCAGGATGACGGTGCAGAGAGGTCTTCGCGTCGCCAAACAGTTTCTTAGCGGCCCTGCTCGGTTGAGGGGGACAGCCTGATCGCGCGGTGCGAGCGACAGCGAGTGCGCGGTCTGGCGGGGGTGCTGCTGCCGTCCGCTCGCAATCCACGCTAGCTTCCGGCCCGCCTCCGTCACCCCGTTGCCCCTCTCGTTTCGCACGGCCGCACGCACCGAGGCGCTGCTCGACGCCTTCGTCGCCGACGTCCGCGACCGGCCGCTCGACGGCGCGCTGGCGCGCGAGACGGTCGTCGTGGGCCGCTCGACGGCCCTGCGGGCGTGCGTCGAGAGCCGGCTGGCGCACCAAATCGGCTGCGCGGCCTCCGTCGGGCTGACGTCGCCGCGCGAGTTCGTCGCGGACCTCGCGCGGCGCTTCGCGCTCGTCCCGCCTGCGCCGGGCGGGCGCGCCTACGAGGCCTCGGCGCTGGCGTGGCGCATCGCGCGCCTGCTGCCGACGCTCGACGGGCCGACGTTCGCACCGCTGGCGGCGTACCTGGACCGGCAGGCCGAGACCGAGCGCCCCGGCGGCACCTTCGCCCTCGCGACGCGCCTCGCGGCCGCCTTCGACGATTACCAGGTCTACCGCCCGGCCGTGCTCGACGGCTGGGGCGCGGGCCAGACCGGCGGCGGCCCGCACGAGGCGTGGCAGGCCGAGCTCTGGCGCCGGCTCGTCGCCGAGCCGCTCGTCGCGCCCGACGGCACGCTCGAGATCGACCGCGCGACGATGGTCCGCCGCCTCACCGACCGCCTCGCCGGGACGAGCACGACGACGCTGCCGCGCCGCGTCTCGCTCATCGGGACGCCCCTGCTGCCGCCGTCGTACCTCCGCGTCCTCGTGGCCCTCGCCGAGCACGTCCCGGTGACGATCTACGCCGTCGTGCCCGGCCGGGACGGCGTGGACGCGCCGCCGTTCGGCGCGCCGGCGCGGCACCCGCTCCTGCACGCGCTCGGCGGCCACACGCGCGACACGGCCGACCTCTTCGACCAACTCGGCGTGCCCGCGGCCGTCCACCTCGAGACGGTCTATCCCGCCGGCCCGCAGTCTGCGCTGCACACGATCCAGGCCGCGCTCGCGACCGACACGCCGCCCGCCGGGCGCGTCGCCCTCGACCCCGCGGACCGCTCGCTGCGCGTGCTCGACGCCCACTCGCCGCTGCGCGAGATCGAGGCCCTGCGCGACGAGATCTACGACGCCTTCGAGACGATCCCCGGCCTGAAGCCGTCCGACGTCGCGATCCTCGTGCCGGACCTGCCGACGTACGCGCCGCTCGTCGAGGCCGTCTTCGCGACGGCGGCCCCGGCCGTCGCCGGGCGCAAGGCTCCCGCGATGCCGCTGCCGGTCCACGTCGCGGACCCGCCGCGCGGGGCCGAGCGCCTCGTCCTCGACGCCTTCGACCGCCTGCTCGGCCTGCTCGACGCCCGCGCGACGGCCAGCGACGTCCTCGGCCTGCTCGACGTGCCTGCCGTGCGCTGCGCGGCCGGGCTGGACGAGTTCGAGATCGCGACCGTCCACGCGTGGGTCCGCCAGACGCGCGTCCACTGGGGCCGCGACGCCGACCACCGCGCGAGCCACGCGCCCGACGACGACGCGGCAGATGACATCGACGACGGCGACCTGCACACGTGGCGCTTCGGACTGGACCGGCTCCTGCTCGGCGTCCTGACCGGCCCGACCGAGTCCGTCGTGATGGGCCGCCGGCCCGTCGGCGAGGGGACGCTGGACGCGGCCGACCTGCTCGGCCGCCTCGCCGAGTGGCTGGACGCCCTGTTCGCCGCCCTCGACGCGCTCCGCGACCCGCGCCCGCTCGCCGAGTGGGCCGACGCGCTCCTGCGGTTCGTCGACCGCACGCTCGCGCCCGAGGGGTCGAGCGAGACCGGCGCCGTCGTCGCCTTGCGCGCCGCAGCCGACCGGCTCGCGACGCTCCGCCCGCCCGGCGCAGACCCCGGCGACGAGCCGGCCGTCTCGCTCGGCGAGGTCCAGGCGCACCTCGGCCACGCCCTCGCCACGGTCGACCGCGACGAGCCATATCTCACCGGCCGCATCACCGTCGTGGACCCGACGGCCGCGCGCCACGTGCCCTTCCGCGTCATCGCGTTCGTCGGGCTGGGCGACGCGTACCCGCGATCCGAGAGCCGTCCGGCCTTCGACCTGCTCGCCGCGCACGCCGAGCCCGGCGACCCGGACCCGGCCGGGACGGACCGCCAGACGTTCCTCGACGCCGTCCTCGCGACGCGCGACCGCCTCATCGTGACCCTCACGGGCCGCTCGCAGCGCGACGGGACCGAGCGCGCTGCCTCGTCCGTCCTCGACGCGCTCCTCGACACGTGCGCGATGACGTTCGACGCGCCCGAGCGCCTGGTCGTCCGCCACCGCCTCCAGCCGTTCAGTCCGGCCTACTTCGCGGGCGACGGCGACGTGGGAGGCGCACCACTCTACACGTACGCCGCCCAGAACCGCCCCGCCTCGGGCCGTCCGCGCCCGGCCGTCCCGTTCTTCGACCCGCCGCCGCCCGACACAACCGTCGACGATGACGGCGCGCCCGTCGAGACGACGGTCGACGCGCTCGCCGCGTCGTGGGCGCATCCGGTCCGCGCCTTCTGCCGTGCCCGCGGCCTCCGCCCGGATCTGGCCGACGCGGACGTCCGCGACGACGCGCCGGCCGAACTGGACGCGCTGGATCTGTACGCACTCAAGGACGGCCTGCTGACGCTCCTCGCGTCCGGCGAGACGCCGGCGAGCGCCTACGACGCGCTGCGCGGGACGGGCGTGCTGCCGCCGGGCGCGCTCGGACGCGCGTGGTTCGACCATGCCCACGGGCTCGTCGCGGCCATCGCCGAGCGCGCGGGCGAGGTCGGCGTCGCGAGCCGCGTGTCGGTCGAGGTGGAGGACCCGGCGTGGCGCGTGTCCGGGACGCTGCTCGTCGCGCCGGGCGGCGTGCTGCGCGTGCGCGCCGGCAAGGTGCGCCCGCGCGACCTCGTCGGCGGCTGGGCGGCGCACCTCGCGGCGAGCGCGTCCGGGGCGGCGACGCGGACGGTCGTCGTCGGGCAGGACCGTGCGGCGGCGTTCGCACCCGTCGCGCCCGACGCGGCGCGGGCCGTGTTGCAGGCGCTCGTCTGCGGCGCGCAGGCCTTCTCGCACGCGCCCGTCCCGCTCTTCGAGCTCGCCTCGTTCGCCTACGCCGACACGCTCTGGAAGCAGCGGCGGCGCGACATGACGGACGTCGCCGAACGCCTGGGACGTCCGCGGCTGTGGGCGCCCGTCCGCGTCGGCAACGCCTTCGCCGTGGGCCGGGCCGAGGCGTACGAACCCGCCCTCGCCGCCGCGCGCAAGGCCTACGACGACCCGTACAACCGCTGCGACGCGACCGACGCCTACATCGCGCTCTGCTACCGCCACCTCGCGCCCGCAGATGCCTTCCCTGACGCGCTCGACCGCTGGGCGCGCACGCTCTGGGCCCCGTTGATGGCGGCGTTGGAGGCATGATGCAGCCGGTCGATAAACCGGGGACGTCATCGGTCGGCGTCGCACCGTTTCCGCCCATCGAATCCCGTAGGGGTACAGCTTGCTGTGCCCGCCCGGCCGGATGGTGGCACGGTGACCGGTGAGCCGGGCACAGCAAGCTGTGCCCCTACGACATCCACGACACCCCAGACGCCCACGACGTCCGCGCCGGTCATCCCCGGATTCTCCACCGCCCCGCGGGCTCCGAACGGCTACGTTCGGCGTCTGTGCCGTTTCCGCATCTCCCCCGGCCGTTCGCCGGCCCCCGACTATGTCCGACTCGCCCGCCTCCGAGCGCACGACCACGATCCGCCCCGTCACCGACGTCGACTACGCCCTCGACGTGTTCATGCCCGCCGCCGCGCTCGAGCCGCTCATCACCGAGGCGCTCAAGAAGCAGCGCGGCCAGATGAACCTCAAGGGCTTCCGCCCGGGCAAGGTGCCCCTCTCGATCGTCCGCAAGATGGTCGGGCCGCAGCTCGCCGTCGACATCGCCGAGCAGGCCATCGGCGACGCCTTCCGCGAGGCCGTCGCCGAGCCGGCTGAGCTCGACGTCATCGGGCAGCCGCGCCTCGCCGAGCTCGACTTCGACCCGACGACCGACGGCGCCGACCTCCGCGCCGTCGTCATGTTCGGCGTCCGCCCCGAGATCACCCTCGCCGACCTCGACGGTGTCCCCGTGACGCGCCTCGTCAAGGCCTTCACCGACGAGGACGTCGAGGCCGACGTGCAGCGCCGCCGCGACATGGCCGCGACCGAGGAGGACGCGCCCGAGGGCACGGCCCTCGCCTCGGAGCACACCGCCGTCGTCGACATCACGCCCGTTGACGCCGACGGCGAGCGCACGGGCGGCACGCAGTCCGGCGCGCGCCTCATCCTCAACAACCCGGACCTCCGGCCCGAGATGCTCGCCGCGCTCGAGGGCAAGACCATCGGCGAGACCGTCCGCGTCGAGCTCCCGCACCTCCACGGCGACGACGAGGAGACGGACCACGAGGACCACACGGACCGCTACGACGTCACCGTGGCCGAGGTCAAGCTCCGCATCGTGCCCGAGCTCGACGACGAGTTCGTCCGCGAGCAGACGCAGGGCAAGGCCGGGACGGTCGAGGAGCTCCGGACGGAGGTCCGCGAGGAGCTCGAGCGGTCCTGGACGCAGCGCTCGCAGCAGGCGCTCGAGGCCAAGATGGTGGACCAGTTCGTCTCGGCCCACTCCGAGATCCAGGTCCCCGAGGTGCTCGTCGAGGGCGCGCTCGACGCCATGCTCAGCGAGGCGCAGCAGCGCAACAACGGCCAGCTCCCGCCGACGTTCGAGGTCGACGCGTTCCGCGAGCAGAACCGCGAGCGCGCCGAAAACCAGGTCCGCTGGCTGCTCGTCAAGGACGCGCTCGTGCGCGAGGAGGGCATCGAGATCGGCGACGACGCGCTCGACGCCGAGTTCGAGCGCCTCGCCGGCCAGTCCGGCGACGCCGAGATGGTGCGTCAGTACCTCAAGAGCCAGCCCCAGATGATGGACCAGATGGCCGACCACCTGCTCAACCAGCAGGTCTTCGCCGCCCTCGAGCGCCGCTTCACCGTCGTCGACAAGACCCGCGAGGACCTCGAGCGCGAGCGCGAGGGTCAGTAGCCAGTATCGGCGGCTAAC